>JABJPQ010000334.1 GCA_018663815.1 Halobacteriovoraceae bacterium
GATCAAATAACTAATTTTCCTGTAACTTTATTACTTTCTCATTTTCATTTTGATCATTCTCAAAATATTTCGGAGTTTTCGAAGATCGCTTTTCCGGACTTACCAATTCTGAAGCAAAGAGTTTCTAAAGGTAACATTTTTAAATTTACTGCTGAGGATTTATTTATTGGGAGTTATCCTTCGCAAGTAAAAATCAATAAATGGCTACCAGTAAATTCTGATATTGATCTAGGTAATAGAGTTATTCAGATTATTAGTATCCCTGGGCATGCAACAGAATCTATTGGCATAATTGATAAAACGAATAAAATGGCATTTTTAGGTGATTATCTTTATAACGGAGAACTTTTTTTATTCAACAATGATGATCTTAAAAAGTATTTAGAGAGCGTGAATTATCTTATCTCAATCTTAGATGCAGATTATAAATTATTTGGAGCTCATGGAAATGCTAAAGTTGAATTTGAAAAGTTGTTAAATTTAAAAACCTTTTTAGAATGTATTAATAGTGGAAAGTGTCAGGGAAGATCAACAATACTATTTGGGTATGATGTTAAAGTATATGAACATCTTGAGATGCATATTGTGATTTTTCAATTACCGAATTTCCAAAGTTAAATAAACCTCATTAGACCCGACTTTGTTAAACCAAGTTATTTTCAAGTAACTAACGGTAAAAAGAAAACGTGAAGGAAAGGTTCTATTGTTTCTAATTTTCTGAAATCGTTGGATATTTAGTTAGCCCTGAACCCACTCAGGGAACTCTGGCATCTTATTTCTTTTTTATTCAAAGTTTAAAGTTAAGTGAACAAGTTTAGCAGATTGAGTAGACTACCTATACATGGAGTCGAAAAATATACGTAAATATAAGGACTAACGTCTACTCGTGATTTTTAGACAATAGAACTCCTTAAGCAAGATTCATTACTTAAAACTCATAAAAATATTTGACATGGCGATTTTACCACATAGTCATGTTAGAATATAAAAACGGAGCGTAAAAATATAACATGTACTTTCTCAGTGCAATTGTTGACGAGAACCGGGACCCACACTGAGCAAATGGATTCACCTGTATTACAACGATTTCTAGAGTTTAAAGTGCGAAGGCCAGAAGTCTCTAGCGCAAGGCCGTGAACGGCGATATGAGATCGTCACTATAGATCTAATTGTTAAACTTCAACGGTGCTCACTCTTGTCAGAGAAGGAGCGCTAACAATTATTTTGTTTCATATTTGGCAAAGTTAAAAGGTACACGAGTAGAGCTTTTTCTAAATTAAGCAGAAATCTTCTTCGGTAGCTCAATTTCAGAGTTCTGAAGTTCCCATAAATCATTCGCACTTTGAAGATTCATCCAAAACTCTGGAGTTGTCCCAAGACTAGAGGATAACTTTAAGGCCATAATTGGATTAAGCGAAGTCTTATTGTTAACTAATCTATTAACAGCTTTAACTTCAACATCGATATGATCAGCAAACTGGCGTTGAGTAAGTCCGAGAGGCAGTAGAAACTCTTCTTTAAGCATCTCTCCTACAGTTGTTGGTCTTCTTGATCTTTTCATCATAATTCCTTATTTGTGATAATCGATAATTTCGACTTCCTCAAGATGGTTTTGTTTATTTACTATAAAGATAATTCTCCATTGATCGTTGATCCTAATGGAAGCAAATCCTTTTAGGTCACCCTTTAACCATTCAAATTTGTTTCCAGGTGGCACTTTAAAGTCTTCGGTCTTAATTCCATAAATGAGAATATCTAATTTTCTTCTAGCTATACTAGATACGTTCGCCCATTTACATTTTTTTGTTAATTTATCTTTTAAATCAAAGTTTTCCGTTTCTTTATTGCCATAGCTGATAATTTTCAAAATGTTCCTTTAACGTAGATAGATCAACTCAATGAGTATACCATGTTGGGGGTATACCTGTCAATGGTGTTTTATTGTGTGTTTAGTGAGTGTCATTTAGAAGTAAAAATATCAAAATAAAGTGAACTTAATGGAACTTTTGTTTTTGCCGTAAGAGTTCTATTTCCTCATGAAATTATATATTTAACATGGCTATTGGATTAGATCGGGTAGTGGGGGCATCATACTTATCTCTATAAGTAATTTAAAATTATACGAAGCAACTCCAGCAAATTAACTAGACTACCTATGTATGTAGTTATAAAATGAAATATTAACTAAGCTACTTGCTAGTTATGAATAAAATGTACGTGAGTATGTTAGATTCTAATATTGTTTCGAGCGCTGGTTCTATCTCGTTTTCGATCTTTAGGAAAATGGCTATTTTGGCTACCTTTGAAAAAAATCATTAATGATAATCAAAGGTTACGGGCCGGTGGCTACCTCTACCAACACGACTTGTAGTGTCATGTTTTAATTGCTATATAACGAATATGAAAATCTTATCTTTAATACCAATTTTATTCCTACTTTCGTGTGCTTCTAAGAATAATTTATCTGATCAGTATAAATTCACAGGAAAACTAAACGTTATCGTTAACGGTACGGACTCTTCCGAAGACTGTATTTTAGTCTTAAATAGTAGTCAGGGACTTGCATGGAAGGTGCATGAGATTAAAATTGGAAAAGATGGAGCTTTAAATTTTA
>JABJPQ010000200.1 GCA_018663815.1 Halobacteriovoraceae bacterium
AGAAAAATATAAAAATAAAGCAAAGAGGTCTAAAATCCTCACTTTTTACAGACGTGTACTATCATGTTTTGAAGTCTAGCTGGTTAAACTTTTTAGTTGTTTCAGCATTAATATACCTTCTACTCAATTTCTTTTTTGCCCTTATTTATTATTACTCTCCCGCAGAAATCATAAATGCAAACCAAGACTCATTATGGGATGCCTTTATTTTTAGTTTTCAAACAAGTTCTACCCTTGGTTATGGTTATCTCTTACCAGAGTCAAAAATCGCTCATATGATAGTCATTGCAGATACGATGATGGGGATCTTTTATGTTGCCATTATAACGGGATTAGCCTTTTCTAAATTTGCTCGTCCGTCGGCTAAAGTTTTATTTACAGACAAAGTGATATTATCTACTTTTGATCATATTCCAACCCTCATGTTTCGTATCGCCAACAATAGAGATACTCATATTGTAGATGCCAGTTTAAACGTAGCCGCACTCATTCCTTATGTTTCTAAAGAGGGTCATACCATGCGACGCTTTTACGCCCTTCCACTTGTCAGTAATAACAACCCTACTTTCACCCTTTCTTGGACGGCCATGCACCAAATTAATGAAAGCAGTCCTCTCTATAATATGAGCTTGAAGGATATGAAAAATAAAGGTGTTCTAATTTTTGTCTCCATAAATGGTATCGACGCTGTACTCGCACAAACCATCCACTCAAATCACCGTTATAATAGTGATGATTTTTATGCGGCCAAAAAGTTTATCGATATCTTAGAAGTCTCAAAGAAAAATGAGTACACAATCGACTTTACAAAATTTCACGATATTGTCGTTTAAAGAAAATAAAAAAATTATAAATTGTCAGCTTAAAACGAAGATCCTGGCTCTTTTAAAAACTCTATTTCTTCTGCAGTAGAGACTCTGCCTAATAAAGCATTTCGATGAGGATATCGTGCAAATCTTTCAATTATATTTTTATGTTTAATCTCAAATGCTAAATTATTTTCTAGTCCAGGTTCAGAAAAAAGCTTAACTGCTTGTTCATGAATATGTAAAGACTCAGAATGCATAAATGGCATATACAAGAATGCTTTTTTTTCGACAGGTAATTCCTTAGCATCAGCTCTTAAACTTGCTTCTTGCGATAACGCTAAAGCAATACAATCATATTGAAATGATTTTGCATTATTTCGAAATATATTCCTAGAGAACTGGTCTAATACAATTATCTCGGCCAAACGACCTTCAATACTATTTCTCCAATGAAAAAGCTCTCCTCGAGTTGCCTGAGAATACGTTTCTAAAAAAAGATCTGAGATCTTTTTATCTAAGGGATCACTTTTCATATACCAATCTTTTGCCTCAAGCTCTGTGAACCAAAAATTTAACACTTTTTCTTTCATCTTTTTTCTCCTGTTCGATTTATCAAGCTTCAAAACGAGTTAGCTTTCATAGGGATCAAAATCATCTTCTAAATTCGAAGGCCAACTGTTTTCATCACAATAGTTTGGAGCATAGACAAATTCTAGTTTTATTCTGTCCGGCCCTTCGAAGAAAACAGCATAGTACTGATTATCTCCAAACGGTTTACTCTCATACAAGGAGTTAATATTATTGGGAACAAGAATCTCATCATGAAACTTATCCACATCCTCTACAGAGTCTGCATAAAAAGCGAGGTGATTCAAACCCGCTCTTTTTCTATGAAAACCATCATGCTTAAACTTATCATCAGTAGGACAAATAATTATCTTACACTGACCATCTGAATACGCAGTCCACTCTTTCATGCAGTTAATTCTTTTAAACCCCATAGGTGGAAAAATAATGTCATAAAACTTGATAGTGTTAATATAATTTAGAACATTCATTTCTATATGAGATATTTTTGATTTCATTTTTTGATTTTAAGCTGGTCATCGAGGAAAAACAACAATTCATTAAATCTTTCCTTTTAAGTACCTCTGTCTCTTTTGCTCTGGGAATTTTTCAATCGAATAGCGAAGCATTGTCCGTGGCATATCTTGATAATGTTTCTTTAAAAAATCTTCTAATTTTTTAAGATCTTTTTTCCCGGCCTCTCTTAACATCCAACCGACCGCTTTATGCATAAGATCATGTTCATCATTAAGTAATATTTTTGCCATTTTAAATACTTCTGCTAGATCACCTTTTCTGATAAACCACCAATTGGCTAACATCGCTATTCTTTTCGTCCATAAGTGGTCGGACATGGCCCATGTGTATAATATTTTTCGATCACGGTTTAAAAGGTACGCACCAACAATATAAGGACTACTACAATCGAC
>JABJPQ010000440.1 GCA_018663815.1 Halobacteriovoraceae bacterium
TGTTACTTCAGAGGCATTACGTCCAAACTTATCTGTAGCATCGCTTAGCGCACTACGACTGCTCTTAGATACCGGGTCATTTATGAGGTTGGAGATTGAATTTGCTATGCTTCCACCCATATTTAGAATTGTACTACCAAATGTATATGCAAAAACACCAATTCCGATTGCACTACCTGACTTTGCACCAAAAGGTCCAAAAGCTAACATCTGCACAATTGAAGCCTTAAAGCGTAATTTTCTTTGTTCATCAGATAAGGGTGTTTTGTAAGGAGTAACTGTAATCTTTTTTTCTACTAACCAACCTACATATTGAGAAATAAACCCAAGTTCAATTCCCATAATATTAATTTTACGTTTCCGTTCTTCTTTATGCGTAATTCGACTTTTAAACGGAATTACTGAAGAACCTGTTAATTTTAAATCCAATTTCAACATTTCTTCTGAGGCATTTAGGAGATCAATGGGATTAAACCCAGCATTAGTCATACGATCAATGGCCATATGGGCAGCTCTTAACCTTTGAATAATGTCCTCATTTTCTTTAATTTCAAATTTCTCATCTTTCCACAGTTTTGTGATTTTATCTTCAGTATTTTTTAATCTGTTATAATGCTGCTGAAGTTCAAGTACATGTTTCAAGCTAATAACTTTTATTTTTTCTTGGTGAGATGCTGTATATTACTATATTTTATCTTCAATTCTGTCTAGTTCTTTTTGAATTGATTCTGTAGATACCTCTGCCAGACTTACCCCTTTAAGTGCATTTTTTAATGCTGTTTCGTAAAAGTCTATTAATCTCGACATTTGAAACGCAAGCAGACCCGCAATTTCTCCTTGGTTATTAGCAAATACAAAGTACCCAGTAGGGATGGCCAAGGTTGCCCCAGGCTTAAGTTCTAAATAGCTACGATTGTTCATATAATCATCTTTACTTTCAAATAATTCAGAACTAGGAACTTTTCTATTCTCATATTTTGTCGATATATATAATTCAGGAGTAACTGCACGTAAGTTATCAACAAGAATAATATTAAATTGAGGATCACCTTTTTGAACTAAAACAGTTGCTGTTTTTTTCAAGTCTTCTAATAACCGTTCTTGTTCTTCAAGATTTAAACCAGTTAAGTTTTTTTGAGCGACATCAACAGTGACTGTTTCTTGCGAAAATGCAATGATTGAGTTTAAACTTAAAAAGATAATAATTAATTTGTAAATCACTTAATCTCCTAAAGTACTGTACAGTTTTTTAATTTAAAAATATCACTAGACGATAATCCATCACTTTTCATTATGTTGGTTATTGCTTGCTCTTTCGTTAAGTTTTTATTTTTACTCATCAATATTTCTGCTCGACGATAAGTAAAACTTAAACCACTGATCATAGTGTCAGACCAATGATTAATCATTGCCAATAGCTTCTCTGCCGCGATAGCATCTCTTGAGCTAACATTCGAAAACGTTCGAATTGCATATGCCAAAAACATAGGTGATTTTGATGTTTGGGTTAAACGTCCAATAGCTAGCCCTTGCACTAACTTCAAAGCAAGTTCTTTGTTGTTAAGCTTGTGATACTTAAGGTACCTTAGAAATTGAAGTGATTGTGCTGGAGTTGCACCAGCGGCTTTTAAAGCCATTTGAAATTGCTTCATTCCTGTATTTATATTCGCTGCTACTTTGACAGCATTTACCTGATTTACTTTTTTTGCATTACTTGAGTTTTGACTGATTTTATCAGCGGATTGGATTAGCTTAATCATATCTAATTGTTCATCCAACTGAGACTGATTAAGAATATTCACAAATTTAGCAGCATCAGCTTGACTAAGTTTCTTAAACCGATTGATGAACTGGCTTATTTCGTTCACAGATAATTCAGAGGTATTTAATAGTCTAGCAAAGGTATCCATTGTCTCCGCTTTTACACTCCCTAGAGATTTCAATTGAGAAATAGCTATCCCCATGGCCCCAACATTGAGTGGGATAAAGACTGCATTTAGGATTGATTTAAATTTATAATCTTGAACTTTTTTAAAGAGCTTAGTAACTTTCATCTTATGAGCATTAACTAGCGACTTATTATAACTTATATCCTTTAACAAATACCTGAATACCGATTCTTGAAATGAGACTAAGTTTTCTTTTTCAGTCATATAGATATTAAAAAGAAAAGGTGACTCAACTAACGCTAAAGTTGATGATACTCCGGCCATTGTTGTTGATACTCTAAAAAATTTCTCTGCAGTAGCAGAACGTCCTAGAGTTCCATATAGTTTTCTTGACGTTTTCTTAGTTAAAAGAATTTTTCCTGATTTCTTTAATGCAGATCTAAGCATCATTTTACTTACAAAACCAACTGTTAAACCTGCCAACGATCCGACACCAAATAAAGTCGAAACTCCCATGATAACATTTGTGCCCGTTTCAAGGTATTTTCTATTTTGCTTATCATTTGCAAAACTTTTTGATGCTTCACAGACAAGTGAAGCTTGATAAGGATCTACAAGTAATGATTCCGCTAATCCTGAACGATTTTCAAGGATTTGGCTTTTCACAATATTAACCTTATCAATTTCATTAAGACGAATTGCTTTTTCTTGCACTAAACGATAATCCTTAATAGCTTTGCGCAAGTTTTTGCTATACATTTTTCTGATAGATATTACACCTTTGGTATAGTCTGATTTTTTAATTCTTTTATGCTTTGTGAAGTAAAAATTGTCTCCTGCCTCATTCATTCCATGTTGTTTATCATCTACCTTTAATTTACACATCCCACTAACATTTACAAAGTATGGTGAGTTTAAGAATTTTCCATATGAAGATGATAAATTTTCCCAACAAGCTAAATAATAGTCATCATAAAGCTTTTGAACCTCTATACTCATCTTAGCTTTAGTTGAAAATAAACCATCATCAACTGATTCAATTCCTTTCTTATTTATTTTGCTCAACTGAATATTTAAAAAATCAATTCTAGCATTTAAAGTTTTAATCATTTTATCTATGGATATTCGTTTTTCTTTCTCAATTAACGAAATTTCTTGAATATATTCACTTGCAATTCCTTTTAAATACTCTTCAATCTCTGTTGTACACGGACTTTTTCCATAACGATTTTCACGAAATGGTACTTTACATAACTCTTCAACGTTCTTTGCTGAAACATTTTCATTTCCAAAACGTTTCTCAAACATATAATACTCTGCTACAATTTCTCTCAGGGCCAGATCCGTAATATCCTTCATAAAATCAAGACTTCTTTCCTTCTCCGTGTGAATAAGATCCAGTATGCTACCTGATGCAGAAGTTAGCTCATCAGGATAGCAACCTTCAGGCCGAGATGTTATTGAGTAATATAATGAGGGTGTCGAACTTAGTATTTGATCATCCACCGGCTTTTGGCTCATGCATGTATTCATGATTTCACTTTGAATTTGGATTGCATCTTCAGCATCATAAGCAAATGTATAAAAGGGTAACACTGTCAAAAGAATAAACACCAAAAATCGTTTAAGATTAAATAAAACCATGTATTGCTCCTGTTTGACAGCAATTCCCGCTAGCCCTAATCTTCGAGTAATTACGATCCTTTAGAAATTACTCTTTCTTGAAGTTATTCCCCGTGTCGGCCTTCACAATTCAATTATAATTTGGTTTTATGTTTAA
>JABJPQ010000076.1 GCA_018663815.1 Halobacteriovoraceae bacterium
CGTGAACATTTTTATCTTCATAGCGACATTTACTTTTTTTGAAGAGACGAATGACAGCGTCACCTTTCCAGATGTGTTCTAGCTTTTTATCCATAAAATAATTGTCACGACCAATCCAATAAGCAACTTCTTGAGCATCTGAGTTTATGGTGTTTTTAATTTCTTGGATGAGCTCTGGATTTGTTTTTTCGTCAGAGTCGAGTAAGAAGATCCAGTCATGTGATGCTTGAGGAATAGTCCAATTTTTTTGGGCAGCTGAGTGAATATATTCGTGTTGAAGTAGTTTTACTTGTGGGTATTCCTTGATAATCTCAACGGTTTTATCTGCACTAAATGAATCAACAACAATTACTTCGTCTGCAAATAAGCATGATTCAATCGCGGTACGTATGTTGTGCTCTTCGTTAAAGGTAGGAATAATAGCACTTATTTTTTCCATTTTTATGGCCAGTTAAACGAGGGTTCTTATTTACTTGAGTAAACTATATTGACCATTATTCGTTAAATAATGCATTAAGTAAAGTTTTTGATTTTTTTACTTCGAGTTTGTCTTGTAACCAAATTTGAGAGAGAATAATGTGTATATATTTTGGTGCTCGGGGCGGGACTTGAACCCGCACAGCTAAGTTAGCCGAGGGATTTTAAATCCCTTGTGTCTACCGATTCCACCACCCGAGCATAGATTTAATTGGATAACAGAATACGATATAGTGAAGCAAAGACAAAGGATAGTCAATAAAAAATGAAAACCTGTTTTAAAAAAAATATTCTCTCTTTTTTGGGTTTTTTATTTTTATCGGCTTGTTCGACTTATATGGGCAATGAACCAAAATTGGAACTAAGTACGATCGCACAAAAGAAGTGGTTTGTTGGTAATAAACAATTTATGCATCAACAAAACTCTGGAGAAAGCAGCCTACACTTGTTCTATGATTTAAAGCCAGACATAGATTTAATTAATAAAGAAATTAACTTTATTGTTACATCTCCACAAAAGGGAACAAATCGCCTAGAGCTAGATTTGGTTTCAGGTCAGCATTTTGTTGAAGGAAAACTCTGTAAGCAGGATGATCTAACCAAGAAGTTTAATAAAGAGTTATTTATACCTGCTTACACCACA
This sequence comes from Halobacteriovoraceae bacterium, assembly GCA_018663815.1. Classification (GTDB taxonomy): domain Bacteria; phylum Bdellovibrionota; class Bacteriovoracia; order Bacteriovoracales; family Bacteriovoracaceae. The sequence goes on from JABJPQ010000076.1 coordinate 1,121, forward strand.
GGTCTTGTTCCAAGAATTATTAATGAAAGTGGCCACTTTCAGAAAATTATAGTTTTTGGTGGGAAGGATCTTTATTCAAAAGACTTTTACCATAATTATTTCCGAGTTAAAGTTGTTGGAGCAATCGTTAGAAAAGAGTGCTTAAAGGGAAATTGTCAAAAGACAAAACTGTGGAGTGATAATATGGTCCTCGTCGCTGTCCGCTGGGAAGATACTGTTTTTGGCGATGTAAGTGATTTGGCCGGACTTAAAAAAAAGGTCAATTGGAAAAGAATCACTGCTCTTTTAGAAAATTCACAGGGACATATTAAAGATGAGGAAACTTTTTATCCAGGCTTTAAGGTGGGCGGAGAGTTTGGAGCTGAACAGGCTTTAGTCCATTTAAATAAAAACTCAGTTTACCTTGTAGATGATAAGCTCTATGAAATGAGAAGCTCTTGTCATCAGATATATGACAATGTTTGGAAGGAGCTAGGGAATGATACTCTATTTGAACAAGAGCTAAAAGCCCTAAAAACTGACAAAGAGAGAAGACATTATATTATGAAAACACCCATTGAGCAGGGAAGTCTTTTCTTTTCAAAATTTCAAAAAATCTTTAAAGAATATGGCCAGGAGTATTTAACATGCGCAAAATTTGTTTATCCTGCTAGTATTAATGAAAGTTTTAAACGCTTTTGGTTTTTTGCGCACTATACAGCTATTCACTTACTCTATGACCTAGGCTACTCTTATGATTGTCAACAAGGACGTTGGGGCAAAAAGTATGGTGTTAAACTTACTTCAGGAGATCTTTTTCTTAAGAAAGAGTTTAAATACTGTAATGCAAGAAAAACAGACCACGCGATTAGCTCATCTGTTAGAATGCTTGATCGTTTAAGAATCTTAGGCCATGAAAGTTACCGTTTTATTGAATACGATCAAAACTTAAAACAACAGTCAAATAAAATTTATTCTTGGGTGAAATTTAAGGATAAGGTATTAAATTGCAAAGAAAAAAAGAAATCAAATCAAGTCCATATTAAAAACTTTCCTAAAGATGTAAAGTGGAAGGATAGAAGATTAAAAATAACTAAAAATGGGGAGCTACGCAAAGAATGAGCTTAAATATCATACAGAGAATGACTGAGAAAATGGTACGCTATACTGGAACTCATCATTTATACCTAAGCTTTTGGGGAAATGATGTTCAGGATGCATTGTTGTATAATTATGACTTTTATAATTACTCGGATTCTTTTTTTGCGACTTCAGATACAGAATATGAAGTGGCGAATATCTTTTTAATTGTGGGACCGATTAATTTAAATCAACTAAATCAATTGAAAAAAAGGCTAAACAAAGATCAAATGGAGAACAAGTTTGTGGTTCATTTAAAAGGATCCTTGCAGGGTGATGAAGTTAAAAACTCTTATATGTTATGTGACGACCTTGCAGGGCATATTAAAGTTGACCTTGAGTACTCGAAGTATCCTTTTGATATTGAAGATGTTTTATCCCAAATAGTTAGTTTACAGGACTGCAAAAATGATGAGTAACTTAGAAAACCACTTTGATTTAAAGTTGGTTGCAAAACATTCTGAATATGAAGAATACTACAGCCTGAGTGATGAGTTTGAAAGCACGTGTTTTTGTATTCAAAGTCGCTTTTCCTATGTTTGGCTTACAGATATTATTGTTACTAAAGGACATGATACAAATTCTTTTAACCTTAAATACTATTTTATCAATGTAGAAAAATTTCATTTTTTTTCAATAAATATTGATTGTAAACTCAGTGATCAAGTTAAAAGTATTGCTCATTTATGGCAAAATGCGGTTGTTTTTGAGCAAGAAATAGGTGAGCTTTATGGAGTAAAGTTCTCTCGCCAGTATGATCCCTTATATTTTGCGAATGACTTTTTTCCTATGAGTATAAATAAAAATAACTCGGAAAAAAGTCCAGTCGCACTTGAAGAGACTGAGGACTATAATTGTATTTATCACCCACGAATAAATTTGTTTAAAAATAATTATGAATTAAAATTAAAGCTTGAAGATAATCTTGTTTCTACTTGTCGAGTTGGAAGTGGTAAATATCATGTTGGTTTTGAACAAATACTTCAGCAAAAAACATTGAAAGATACTTACTTTAATATTGAAAACTACTTCCCAAGAAATTCATTATTATGGAGCCACTTATTATCATTCGGTTTAGAAAGTGAACAACAAATAGAAGTCTCAAATAAAGCGAAAGCAATTAGAATGGTTTTGCTAGAGCTGGATAGAGTTATGTCGCATATTCAATTTATCATTGAAGTTAGCGCACAGTTCGGAGTTGAAATTTTATACTCTCAAGCGGTTGGTTGGTTGAAAAGACTTCAATCTTTGATGATTAATTACTCAGGAAATGAGTATGGTAAGAATATTATCCGATTTGGTGGAGTGACGAAATCCATATCCCATGATTGGTTATCTAGAACAACAAATGAAATCGTATGGCTTGAATCTTCCATTTTGTCTCTTTATAAGACGCTTATTCAAGGAGAGCATTTTAGGGACACTTTTGATATCCCACTCATAACCAAAAAGGATGTTGATTTATGGGGAGTTACTGGGCCGCTTGCGAGAGCAATTGGAGTCAACTTAGATCTTCGAAAGATAAATCCCATTTATTATTATGCTGATATTGAGTTTGATGTCCCGATTGGTGTCAAAGGTACTGGTTTTGATTTGTTTTCAATTCGTATCGAAGAAATTTTTCAGTCTTTTAAGATTATTGTTCAAGTCCTTAATAATTTACCTTCAGGTTCAATCATGGCCGACAACTTGAACTCTTTTTTATCATACCGTTCAGGTGAGAGACAACTTGATGAAGTAAGTTATAAATCCTCTGTGGAAAATTACTTAACAGTGAAAGATACTAAAGCCGTAAGCCTTTTTGAAGGAGCATCTGGAGTCTATGGACTAAATGTAGATATCAAAGGGAATCAAGTTGATCGAATTAAGTTTAACTCACCTTCGTTTGTTTTGAAAAAATTATTTGAACAAACGATTGTTGCAAGAGAATTATATACGGTAGAGCCTTTATGGAGTTTGTTTAATATTAATTTAAAAGAAATTGAGCGCTAAATGTTAATTAACTTTCAACGAAAAAATTCAACGAGAATTTTTAAAAAAATCACACAAACGATGAATCTTTTTATCATTGATTTGAATTGCCATTTTATTTTTAGGCGATTATTTAATGATTCACTTAAGTTAAAAAAATATTTTAAAACAGGTCATCCAGCCTTCAAGTTTGATACGGTTGGAAATACAAAGTGTATTAGTTGTCGATTGTGTGAAGAGATTTGTCCCACCAATTCAATTGATTTGGTTAAAGCAAATATGGTTAACTTTCCAGATTCCCTAACGACGGGTGAGGCTCCGCTACATTTTTATTTAGATATTTTGAAGTGTACAAAATGTGGTGAGTGCCAGCGTGTATGTTATGTGGATGCGTTGGAGGTAGATCAGTCTTATTCTGGTACTACTCGGATTGATTTAGTTCGCTAAATTCTGTTGCAAAAATTTTTTCTTTACCGAGTTTTTTGTTAATCACTTGATTAAGTTTCTCAATGAATAATTTACGCGTAATTTCTTGTGCACCCATACTTGCTAGGATAGGAGTTACCATTTGTGTATCAATCCAACTTATACCCACGTGCTTTAGAGATGTAACGAGAGCATGTAACGCTACCTTTGAAGCATTTGTTTCGGTATGAAACATACTTTCTCCAGAGACATAACCTCCAATACAAACACCGTATAAGCCACCTACTAACTTATCATCTAGGTATACTTCAACCGAATAGGCATTACCTTGATTAAAAAAGTGATTATATCCTCTCAACATTTCAGATGTTATCCATGTTCCTTGTTCATTTTTTCGAGGAGTGTGGGCACAGGCCAGAAGTACTTTTTCAAAGTTTGTATTGTATTTAACGATCATGTTTGTTTTTTTTAGAAATTTTTTAAATGATTTTGGAAGATGAAAATTTTCTAAGTGAAGAACTCCTCTTGGGTCAGGTGAGAACCAGGTCAGAGGAGTTTCTTTTGATATTGGCCAGGGAAATATACCTTGAGAATAAGCACTTAATAGTGTTTCTTGGCTGAGATCTCCCCCTATGGCCAATAGTCCCTCCTCAGAAGCAGACTCAATGGGAGGGAAAACGACGGACATTATTTCATGACCTCGTGAAGTTTATTTAAAATGAACTGTGAGCTTAGTAGAGTTGTCTCAGGTTCAGGGGCTAATAATGTTTGAGATTGGCTTCTCACAAAGGGGGCGACTTCAACGAGGTCCGCTCCTGTTACTTTAAATTCAGCTCCCAGTTGGCTGATATAATCACAACATATGTGTGGTGGAAGGCCATTTATTTCCGGTGTACCTGTTGCACTTGCATATTGAGCGTCCAAGGTATCAATATCAAAACTGATATAGATCTCTTCGATATTTTGTTGTTTGAGCTCTGTGATAACTTTTTCAATTATTATTTGGTGAGATGCTAAAATTTCATCAGACCAGTATTGAGAGAGACCAAATTTTTCCTCCCAGTATTGTTTATTTTCTCCACTCGATCGAATGCCAAACTGAATCAGATTTTTTGGTGAATCAAGATATTTTAAAATGTGTTTGGCCCAAGAAGCAAAGCAGATATCGATTCCTAATCTTTTGTCCATAAGGTCTGTGTGAGCATCAAAGTGAATAACAGCGCACTTTATTTTGTTTTTCTTTTTTGC
>JABJPQ010000282.1 GCA_018663815.1 Halobacteriovoraceae bacterium
AAACTTATTTGCAATGAAATTATTGGGGGCACATTCAAAATCAGAAAAGCACTTTGCACCTGGTGCTCTTAAACAGGAGTTTTGATTATAACCTAAAGCTGTTATTAATGCTGTCGAATCATTAATCATATTGGAGCTTGCGAGGCTAGGAAGTCTTAAAGAGTTTGTAGATAAATTATTTCTAATCGCAAAAGGTTTATGATCTGGTGAATTCAAATTGATATCCTGTAGGTGTGTATAATTTCCATCATCACCAGTAGCGGGACAAGCGGCAAAATAGTTTTCATTAAAACTTGTGGTCTCACTGCGAGTTAAACCTATATTTGTCGTCTTATCTGCATTACGTGTAGTGGTATTAAAGTAATTTCCTTGTTCCAGCGAAGAAATGTTTTGGATATCTTTACCTGGGATACAAACCGCATTAATATTATTTTGGCTTAATTGAAGTCTTACATCAGTCGGTACAGTTTGGTTTCCATGATATTCATATGGACGTCCTAGATTTCTTGCTGCCAGGCCAAAGGTGTCTGTCTTATTAATAATAAAACTTTGAATGTTTTGATTTGCAGGGCTGTCAGCATACCTTGTAATTTTTGTATTAAATAATGATTGGTTTGTGTCTGCGCAAAAAGAGTTATTGGAACAAGTGTGTAAAGATGGTGTTGTTGTGTTGGTATAGGAATTTGTCGTGGTGACGTTAAAATTTCTGGTAGCACAAGCAGCTCCAACTCCTCTATAAACACAGCGTTTGCTTTGGCCATTTGATCCACCAACAAGACCGAGTAGGCTCTTGGTTAAGCTTCCACTAACTTCATTTCCATTGGTATCAAAAATTGGCCATGGTGTTTGTAATTCAGAGACATTGGAACATGTATAATCATAGCCAAGTTGTGCAATACAGTCTTCATCTTTACTACAAAAATGTGCTCTTTGGCATTGAGCACCGTCATTATCTGTATCGTGCAATACTAAGGATCCAGCATTAAGAATGGCATTGATTTCATTTATTGTTATCGTGAAAGTATTGTTGATTGTAAGGTCAGCATAATAAGCGTTTACTGCGAGGTACAATTTGTTTGAATCAGCCTTTATTTTTCTTTGATTACCAATAGCGAACCACTTTATCCCATCAAATGAACCTATAACAGAGCCATAATCAAAACCATACCAATCTTTATTGTACCCATTTGCAAATAAAAAATGTTGAGCAGCAAGTCTATTTCTTCTTTGAGTCGTCACATTTGAATTGGAAATATGGGTCCAAGGAATCATCGAGGCAGGAACGAAACATGCTCTACCAAAGCGTAGATCATCTGCGCGGTAGTCACTAAGATTTGTTCTGCGACGGCACTCAACGAGGTCGGGGAGATACCCGCCTCCTTTATATTTAAAGTTTGTAGGGAAAATCTTTTGCATGCTAGAAAAGTAATCTACACCACAACTTAAGCAAGACGAAAAAGCACCCGCATCAACAAAGAGGTCATATGATTTTCCTTTATCTACTTGAATAACTTTTGGTGGTAGAGGAGAAGATGCATTAAGGTTCATCGTGCCATATATTTCATTAAACCCAATGTGCTGGCTAATATTATTTGGTTTTAGATTATGTCCATCGGTATACTCAAATTTTGTTCCTTCCTGTGGTAATTCAGAAGCACTATCACCTAAGTCATAATTGACACCATTTGAATCATAAAACTTATGAGGTACAGTCTTTGCACTTAAATAAACTGTTTTCTGTAAAGGTGTATCTGGTACATCTACTGTGGGATATATGCAAACATAACTAGTGACTTTGTCTACACCATTTATTTGAGTTGTTTGAGGTTTTAACGAACAGGGTTCTTTGTTGGGATCACAAGCACAGTGGCCATTGATTTTATCTTGAGCCTGTGATTGAGAGTTGAGTAGCTGGCTTACGTTTGTGCTCACAAAGTAAGTTATCTTTATTTCCTGGTTATCATAAATCGGGTATTGCGTTGAATGGAAAATGATATTATTACCACTTAAGCTCCATGTTTGAGTATCTTGAGGAACAGGACTTCCTCCGACAGAGACTATGACATTAAAAGATGTGTCAGCATAACTTGGAATTGCAAATGTATGATTTCCAGATGCATGATCACTTGAACGAGCGGGTATTGAACTTTGGCCTTGTTTATAATACTTCTTACAACGAGCTAGATTTGATCCCAGTTTTTCACAGGTTCCATCCACACGGTAGTAAAGAGTGAGGATATCGTTAAGAGAGTTCGCCGTTAAAGTTTTTTGAATGGTCACGTTTTGTGCGTTGGTAGAGTCATCATTTGAAACACCAAGTACTGCCGATGTACTTAGAGCAATTTCAGAATCAGTGCTCAAAAGCTTCTCTTTATATAGAGTTTCTCCACCATAATTTATTTGTACAATATTATTGCCTGTGACAGGGGTAATACTTTTAAATGTTAAATCATCTGGCTCGCTTGAGAAAGCATAAGGAGCTGAGGTCATTAGAGTTGATGCATTTTGAAACTCTTTGGCACAAATTGAAAACTCATCAATCACTGGTGTTGTACAATTATAGAGATTCTCTAACTCTGTAAAAAGATTATTGGCTTGTTGGTAAGGATCAATTGTATCAGAAGGAGTATTGTCAACATTTGTTGGGACCAGGCTTGGGCAAACATAAAAGACTTCGGTATAGTTTTTTATAAGCTCTGGGCGTGCTGAAATAATCTGCAAGGCGATGTTGTATTTATCACTCGTGGTATCAACTTCAGAGCGAACTTGGCCATGATTGACACATTGGCCAGCGAGGCAACAATTAAAGTTTAGAGAAGTACAATTTGAGTTTTGCGTACAAATTGTAGGTGTTTGGGTACTAGTGCTGCCAATATCGGGCATGATATTCAAGTAGAGATGATTTATGGCCAGCTTAGTTTCTTCTGTCCCTGTTGGTGTGAAAAGTCTTAAACTTGCTGAGGTTAGATTTGTGCTACAGCTTGGACAAACATCTTTCATGTTAAAAGAAAGAGTCGTAGTCGCTCCATAGATTGATTTTAATTGATTAACTAAGCTTACAGTAAGACACTCACCTTGGTTAATAACCTCATCGTTAGGGGCCATTTGTAAAAAGTACTCTTTTCGCTTGAGATCAGAATTATAGTAGGATCTTATTCTTGCGGAGATAATATAGGTGCTTTTTGCTGATGCGCCAATTGCGCCAGGAAAGTTTGCAACCATACAGTAATTTGTGACAGAGCTAATAGAGTTTTCTTCAAAGTAAGTGATTATATCATTACCTCTTAATAAAAACGTATCTGTATAACCTGAAAAGAGGCTTAGGGTTGAAGATGATTTAAGAGATCCAACCTGTAGGAAATTGGTATTTTCACTTAGTTGTAATTTTGTATCTGTTGTGATGGTTGAATCTGTTCCTGTTGTTTGATTAATGTTTGTACTGGGTACCTGTCTGATTTCTTGTTCAGGCAGGCAGGCCGTAAGTATGAGGCTTACGGTAGCAGCGATTAGTAAATGGGAAAAACTTTTGATCCATTTCATTAGTAACTTTTCGTATCCTTTTGATTTTATTATTAGTTAATTATCTCATGACCTGATCTCTTTACTCAGTTACACCAATAAGTCGTTAATATTAGTGGGAAATGGTTGGTATGGGATGAAAAAATTGCCTATAAAAATGGCCATAAAAAGCTTGTAAGTGAAGTCATCTATAAATCTATTCCTATGGTATACTAGTAGAGAATTTTCGGGAGAGGTTATGAAATTATTTTTAGTAAGTCTTTTTATCTTAGGTAGTTTGAATGTTTTTGCTCAGACAAAAGCTGAGGTCAAAGCGGCACTTGATCAGATGCAGGCCAGTGGAATGTTTTCGGCAGAACAAATCGCGGCTAGTAAAAAAATGTTTAATGATATGGATGATAAAGAATATACTGCACTTATTCAAAAAGCTAAAGAGCAGTCACAAAATCCAGAGGTTCAGAAAAAAGCGCAGGAGCTTTTAAAAAATTATAATGGGCGGGTGCCGGCGAAAAATTAAGTGAGTTTCTTTGTTGACACCGTACCATAGTACGTAGTTTATAGTACTTCTATGAAAGAACGACTTACCATTGGAAAACTGGCAAATCATGCATGTGTAAATACTGAAACAATAAGGTTTTATGAACGCAAAGGTCTTTTAGCTCAACCTAAGAAACAGGGCACATATCGGTATTATCCCCATGAGTATATTACGAGAATAAAGTTTGTTAAAAGATCTCAAGAACTGGGCTTTACACTTAAAGAAGCTTTTGATCTGCTTAAATTAAAAATAAAAAACCAATCCAAATGCAGTGATGTCCTCGTACAGACTGATAAAAAAATTCTTGAAATTGATGCAAAAATTAAGGACTTAAAAAAAATGAAAAAGTCCTTAGTAGCTCTTGCTAATTGCTGTGAAGATACAAGCATTCCATTGAGTGATTGTCCTATTTTAGAATGTTTTATGGATAAAAAATAATTGAAGGATGAAATGAAAAATGTCTTGTTTTTATGTACTGGGAATTCATGTCGTTCTCAAATGGCACATGGATGGGCAAAATATTTATTAGGCGATAAGTTTAATTTTTATTCAGCAGGAACTAATAAGCATGGCATGAATCAAAGGGCCGTGCAGGTAATGGATGAGTCAGGAGTTGATATATCAAAGCATGAGTCAAATACAATTGATGAACTTCCAGTCAGGCATATGGATTTTGTTTTTACAGTATGTGCTGATGCTCATCAGAATTGTCCATACTTTCCTGGAGGCAAAATTATTCACATCGGCTTTGATGACCCACCTCGCATGACGGCACATATGGATGATGAAGAACAAATTCTTAACGTGTATCGACTTGTAAGAGATGAAATAAAAAATGTTATAAAAGATTTAGAAACATATATGTCAGATAAACATGAATAAGGAGTCATTTTAGATGAATTTTTTTGAACGCTACCTAAGTCTTTGGGTTGCTCTTTGTATCGTTGGTGGAATTTTTCTTGGTAAAATGGTGGGAAGCTCTATTTTGGTTTTAAGTGAAATGAGTATAGCTACCGTGAATATTCCCGTGGCCATATTGGTATGGTTAATGATTTTTCCAATGATGGTACAGATTGATTTTAGTTCAATTAAAGATGTTGGACGTAATCCGAAAGGGCTTATATTAACCCTGGTGATTAATTGGTTAATTAAACCTTTTACGATGGCCTTTTTTGCTTGGGTCTTTTTTGATTATTTATTTACAGCTTATCTCAGTCCTGAACTGGCCAGTGAGTATATTGCAGGAGCGATCTTATTAGGAGCAGCTCCCTGTACGGCCATGGTCTTTGTTTGGTCGTATCTTACAAAAGGAGATCCTGAGTATACACTCGTGCAGGTTGCAATAAATGATCTTGTTTTATTAATTGCCTTCATTCCAATTGTTAAATTTTTATTGGGAGTGACAAATATTTCTATTCCCTATGATGCTTTGATTTCATCTGTTGTTATCTTTGTGGTGATTCCTCTTTTAGCGGGATACATTTGTAATAAAAGCTTAATTCGCTTATATGGCCAAAAATGGTTTAACGATGTTTTCCTGATTAAGCTTAAGCCAATTTCAATCTTAGCTCTTTTATCAACACTGGTTTTATTATTTGCTTTTCAAGGTGAAAAAATACTTGCCTCACCATTTAATATTGTTCTCATTGCGATTCCTTTGACATTACAGACTTATTTTATCTTTTTCATCTCATGGGGGATTGGTAAAAAGTTAAAATTACCACATGCTATTTTATCACCTGGCTCTATGATTGGAGCGAGTAACTTTTTTGAACTAGCCGTTGCTGTTGCGATCGCTTTATTTGGTCTAAATTCGGGAGCGGCTCTTGTTACAGTCGTGGGGGTTCTGATTGAGGTTCCGGTAATGCTAAGTTTAGTGAAAATTTCAAATAAGTGGAGGTATTAATGAATTACTTAGAAGATGAAAAATTTAATTTACAACCCAAAAACGTAACTCCGAGTCAGCATAAGCCCAAAATACTTCTTCTATATGGCTCTTTACGAGAGAGATCATTTTCAAAGTTATTGGTCCAGGAAGCCGGAAGAATTTTAGAATTAATGGGAGCCGAGATTAAGTTCTATGATCCTAGTGGACTGCCATTATTTGATAATGGTAAATCAGAAAATCATCCAAAAGTCATTGAACTACGAGAGTTATCATTGTGGTCTGAAGGACAAGTGTGGTCCTCTCCTGAGTTGCATGGAACAATTTCGGGGGTTATGAAGATGCAAATTGATTGGATTCCTCTCACGATGGGATCAGTACGACCTACTCAAGGTAGAACTTTGGCCGTCATGCAGGTTAGTGGAGGCTCACAAAGCTTTAATGCCGTTAATTCACTTCGTATTTTAGGACGTTGGATGCGCATGCTTACGATTCCTAATCAATCTTCTGTTGCAAAAGCTTATACTGAGTTTAATGAAGACGGTACGATGAAACAGTCAGCGTTTAGGGAACGAGTTGTTGATGTTATGGAAGAGCTTATGCGTTTTACCTTCTTAACGAGAGATCAAGCTTCTTTTTTAGTTGATAGGTATAGTGAAAGAAGTGTGGCCAAAAATAAAGTTTTTGACGAAATGGTTAAGTCGGATAAAAAATGTCGTGATAAAGCTGATTGTTGTTAAAGAAGTCTTAACACTTATGGGTCTGAAATAATTAAAGAAAATCCATAATTTTACGATAAGAACTTAATGAAAGATGTATTCACAGTCCTAGTTATTGTTAAAGATGATGAACTTAAGCCTGTTGTGGCTCAAGTACTAACAGAGCAAAAATATCGTCTTGTTTATGCCGAAAATTCTCAAGAAGCACGTCTTAAATTTACTAATGAAATATTTAATATGATTGTGCTTGATATGGGAGTTCGTGGTTTTGAACAAAGCTCATTTGTTGATGGAGTGAGAAGAAAAGAAAAGCTAAAACCAGTCGGAGATAAAATTCCTGTGTTAGTTTTAAGCGATAAGCCGGATGAGTTTTCTGAAAAGTACATGGGAATTGATAATGTGAAATATCTTGAATCTCCCTTTACGGCTTTAGAGATGAAAAAGAAACTTCTGACCTTTATAGGAAATAAGGATATTATTTCACAAAATACAAAAACTGTTGCTGAGGGTGAATATCTTATTACTGAAGGTGGTGTCAGTCACGAGATGTATTGGATTTTGGCCGGAACATTTTTGATTACTAAAATGAACCATGATGATGACAATGTCATTATAGGGGAAGCCTATCCAGGCGAGTTGGTGGGAGAAATGAGTTTCTTAGACAATCTCACCAGATCTGCCAGTGTTCGTGCTACAACTGATTCGGAAGTTTTAGTTATTCCACATAAAAAATTTATCGATGTTATGGATCAGCAACCTCGTTGGTTTAGGTCTTTGATGCAAACGATATCTGAGCGACTTAGAAAAGCAGATAATACGATTGCTAAAAAATATGTAAAAGTTGAAGACTCAGACAAGGACTCAGCTTAGTAATTTAAAATTCGTTCAAGTAATTTTAAAAGTGCTGCTTGAGAAAAGACCTCTTTTAATAATTCTCTATTTCCTTTGAAATTTAAGACCTCACTTGAATTGGCATGCTTGTCTGAGAAACCAATTCCAATAGTGCCAACAGGCTTCTCCTGTGATCCTCCACCTGGCCCTGCAATTCCTGTGGTGCTAATTGCGATATCTACTTGTAGTTTTTCTTTTGCTCCATTGGCCATCTCTAAAGCCGTTTCGGCCGATACCGCTCCAAATGAGTTTAGAGTGTTAGGCATAACACCTAAAGAGTTTACCTTTACGCTATTAGCGTAACTTATAATGCCCCCCCAAAAAACGCTAGAGGATCCACTTGTATTGGTTATACGACTGGCACATAATCCTCCCGTACAACTTTCTGCAAAACCAAAGCTTAGTTTCTTTTCGTTTGCTTTTTGGATTATAATTTCTTCCAGGGATTCAGGCCCTATATGCCAGATATAATCATTTAGCTTGGATGATTTAATGAGCCTTACGAGTTTCTCTTCATTTTGTTGGACCTCAAGGTCAGAGCCCACGAGTTTAA
>JABJPQ010000112.1 GCA_018663815.1 Halobacteriovoraceae bacterium
GAAAATTTAAAATCAATTATTGAAGAGAAGTATAAAACACTAGGATACAGTTTTACCAATGCTCAAATATCTATTAAAAAAAACATTGGAAGAAATGGTGATATTAATTACTATTATTATGTTGATATCTCTGTAAATAAAAGAGTTAAGTTTAATGAATTGTTGTTTGTTGGGAACAACTACTTTAGCAACAAGGAACTTCGTGATTTTTTCTTTACGGAAGCTTCAGAGCAGGCAGCATCTAATATTTTGGATCAGAAATACTTCAGCTCATTTTCAGCGTTACTGAAAGAGAAGTATATAAAGGCTGGCTTTTTAAGTGCGACTATTGATAAACCCGTAACTTTTTATGATTACAGCACTGAAAAAATGAGTGTCACTTTTCGAATTCGGGAGGGCTCTAAAACTAAAGTTGAAAGTTTTAAGATTTTAGGGATTCCTTTTGATCAAGAAAAGTTATTGAAAAATAAATTGACTAATAAAATTGGTTTGGGATTTAACCCTATTGCTTTTCAGGATGACCTTAAGCTAATTAACAATTATTTAAAAGATAGTGGATATTATTTTTCTAAGATATTAAATACAAAATCATTAGGAATTGTAGAGTATAACTCTGATGACACCATGGTTAAAATTAATATTGAAGTTGAGGCGGGACCCAAAATTTATGTAGACGATATAATTATTATTGGGAATCAAAAAACAAGAAAAAAACTAATACTGAGAGAAGTAAAACTAGAACCGGGTGCTCTAGTAACAAGCTCAAAAATAGAACATGCTCAAGCTAACCTTTTGGCGTTGGGTATTTTTTCTTCAGTTCAAATAAAGCCAGTAACTCAAAATAGTACTAAAACGGACATACTTGTCTTTGTACGTGAAAAAGATTTTGGCCTTGTTGAATTTTCCCCAGGATTAAGAACTGATTTAGGGTTTAAGGTTGGTGCAAATATAAACTATAAGAACCTTGATGGGATGAATAAAAGAGTTTCTTTTAATTCAGTTATAAACCGAAGGTTTGATTTAACTGATCTGGCAGAAGAAAGAAAAGATTCAAAATCCCTTATCGAGTTTGATTCTTCGCTAAATTTCTTGGAGGATAAAATATTTAACTCAGAGTTTGACTTGAGGTTATCTCTATCTAAGTCTAGAAAAAGATTTTATGCCTACGATGTTGATTTGCAGCGGGCCGCATATACTGTTTCGTATGACTTCACTCGTTGGTTTAATATTTCTTTTCGTCAACAGATCGAATCCGTCTCTCAGTTTAATGCGATTCAGGATTCAAACCATGGTCATTTTCAAATTGGATCATTTACGCCCGCTCTCAAAATAGATTTAAGGAATAGATCAATTAATCCCACAAGTGGTGCAGAATTTACCCTTTCATCAGAATATGCTACCCCTTTGTTCTTTTCCCAATCAGGGAGTGGCTCTACTATCAATTATTATAAACTCGTGAATCGTAATAAGTTTTATATTCCTGTGACAGATCATAGTGTTGTCGCAATTTCAACATCTTATGGAATTCAAGAAAATTATGCAAATAACAGAAATGATAATAACGAAGTTGAAGGATATATACCTCCAATACGAGTTTTTAGATTGTCAGGTTCAGACATAATTCGTGGGTTTGAAGATACAGAAATGAATTACCTCGCTGATGAGGGCAAGGATATCAGTGAGGTGGAGATCACTAATCGAGCTTATATGGTTAACTTTAAACTAGAGCCAAGATTTTATCTTTCTGATACAACGGTTTTTGGGGTATTCTATGATGCTGGGCGCGTGTTTGTTAATGACTTTGAGGCTGATGAGCTTAGGTCTTCAGTGGGTTTAAGTTTTAAGCTAGTGACACCGGTGGGTACGCTCGATTTTGATTATGGTATAAAAACCTTGAGGAAGAGAGATTCTAATGGTAACTTGGAAAATCCTGGAAAGCTGCATGTCTCAATTGGATTCTTTTGATCCCGTTTAAAAGAATCCGCAAGTTATGTAAGGAAGTGTGGGTGGTGCCTATTTCTGAATTTGTTTATTGACAGCACGGGTTATCGGCCGCTATATAGGCTGAGTTTTATTAATTTATTCAATTTTAGAGGTAATTATGTATACACAAAAATCTTTTTCTGCAAAGAAAGAAGAAATTGACAGAAAGTGGTGGATTGTTGATGCTACGGACTTGGTTGTTGGTCGTTTAGCGACACAAGTAGCAGATCTTTTAAGAGGTAAAAGTAAGCCTACTTTTACTCCGAATCAAGAGTGTGGTGACTATGTTGTTATTACGAACTGTGAAAAAGTAAAATTTACAGGTAAAAAATGGAGTGATAAAAAATATTACTGGCATACAAATCATGTTGGTGGGATTAAGTTTAGAACTGCTAAAGATCAACTTGAAAAACACCCTGAGTTAATTGTTATGAATGCTGTAAAAGGTATGCTTCCAAAGACAACAATTGGAAGAAAGCAATTAACTAAATTAAAAGTATTTGTTGGTTCTGAGCACACGCATGACGCTCAAAAACCAGAAGAAAAAAAACTATCATAAGTTAGAAGGAAGATATCATGACTAAAGGAAAAACTTATAAAGCACACGCGGTAGGAAGAAGAAAAACTTCAATCGCTAGAGTTTATGCTGCTGATGGAACAGGAAAAATTACTGTTAATAAAAGAGATCTTAAGGATTACTTTCCTAAAGCAACATCTCGATATGTAATAGAGCAACCATTTGCACTATTAGATCTAATGGGAAAGTACGACCTCAACATTAATGTTAAGGGTGGTGGTTCAACTGGTCAAGCCGGAGCTATTAGGTTAGGAATTGCAAGAATTTTAATATCGCTAAATGCAAGTGATAGGCCTGCTCTTAAGAGTGCAGGGTTCTTAACTAGAGATGCTAGAAAAGTTGAAAGAAAAAAGTATGGTCTTGCAGGTGCAAGAAAATCATACCAATTTTCAAAGCGTTAATATTAAAAATTTATTTAATAATAAGGGCCTGTCATTTATGATGGGCTTTTTTTTGTCTGAAGAGTGCCATGGATGAATATATCAAAGTTAAGGGTGCTAGGGTAAATAACTTAAAAAACGTAAGTTATAAAATTCCTTTGAACAAACTAACCTGTATCATGGGCCTAAGTGGTTCAGGCAAAACATCTCTTGCTTTTCATACTCTATATAATGAATCTAAAAGACGTTTTCTTAATTCATTTCCTACTTATTTGAAGTTTTTTTCAGATAGACCTGCAGCTGTAGATGTTGATGAGATTAAGCCTGTTTTACCTGTATTTGGTTTACCGCAGATTAATCCCGTCGTAGGTGCTCGGTCTAACGTTTCAGATATTATGCACCTGACAGAATTGTTTCAAAATCATTTTTATCATTACTCAGAAGAGTTATGTCCCTTACACAAAATAGAATTTAAGCCTTACTATCTTTCCAATTATTTGCAAACAATTGTTTCGGCAGATGGGGCGGAAGTATACCATGTTTTAATTAAGGCCGATGACTTTTTGAACTCTCTTGCAGGACAAGTTCTCCCCACACGTTCAATGAAATCAAGTCGAGCAAGGAAGATCCTAGAGTTTGATAAATCTCATGAGCTGTGGGAGGTAGCGCGATTTAAACAAAAGCATCTTAGTAGTATCGATGAAAAGCTCAATGATGTAATAAGCCAAAACCTGCAAATTTATCTTTATTCAATTAGATTAAACAAAGTCATTCCGGTTCATTATAAGAAAAATCAATTTTATTGTGAAGTAGCTGGCTGTGATGAACAGAAGGTTCCATCTCGATCTGCCCTTAATTTTTCACCTTATAACGCGATTGGGGCTTGTGATGAGTGTGGTGGCTTTGGTGAGGTTTTAAGTTATGATATTGCAAAATTAGTCGACCAAGAAAAGTCTATTTGCGAAGATGGAGTTTTGTTTTTAAATTATAAGCGTTTTCTGTCTCAAAAAGATGAGCTAATTAAAGTCTTAAAAAAGAAAAAAATCTCTTTAACTGATCCCATAAAAAAATTACCAAAAGCATTTTGGAAAATTTTATATGAGGGTGAGGATAAGTATACTGGATTTGATTCTTATTTTAGGTATCTTGAGCGAAAGAAATACAAGATGCATGTGAGAATATTTATTAGAAATATTCAAAAAGGTGAGGCTTGTACTTCTTGCGCAGGAACAAGGCTTAGTTATGCTGCCAATCAATTTTTTATAGATACGAGCGGTGATATTTCCCTCGCTTGGGCGATGGGACAATCAGTACAAAGTTTATACACAGTTTTAGGTGATCCAAGCATAAACTTAAAAAGAGCAACAAATGAATCAAAAAAGTCATTAAAAAAAATCCTTGAGATTTTAAAAGCAGCTATTGCGATTGGCTTAGGACATTTGCATGTTTTAAGAAAAGCGAAAAGCTTATCTGCTGGAGAATACCAACGATTATTATTAATTAAGTATTTATCGTATGAAGGCACTGGTGCTTTATTTATTTTTGATGAACCAAGCTTGGGGTTAGGACAAAAAGAATTAAAGGGCATTTTAGCTAGTTTTAAAAAATTAATCGAGAATAAAAATTCAGTTATTTTAATTGAACACAATATAAATCTGATAAAAGCAGCAGATTAGCTTATTGAGGTTGGTCCGCAGGCCGGTGCTTTGGGAGGAGAGATTGTTTTTGAAGGAGAATGTTCAGGATATAAATTTAAGGAAGGTGAAAATATCTTGGCACCATTAAAAATAAAGTCACCCAAAAAAATAATAATGAAAGGAATTGAAATTTATAACAAAAAACTACCAGATATTTCTGTCTTACAGGCCGGAATAACCTGGGTAACTGGCGGATCTGGTACTGGTAAAACATCGACAATGATTAATACATTGGCAGCACAGTTATACTATTTAAAAGAGAAGA
>JABJPQ010000460.1 GCA_018663815.1 Halobacteriovoraceae bacterium
TTTCAAAAATGGTTTTACAAACAGACTCATATGATTTTTTGTACTCGAGGGGGAGGTATTCAGAGTTTAGAATTAATTCTAAATTATTTTCACCGAAGTTTTGAATGTCTAGTTTGAGTCTGTGTTGAGCAATACTGGCCTGGCCAGTATTATGTAATCTTGCAAGTAATCTTCCCATTTGCTCTAATAGTAAGTCTGTCCATTCATCACAGGCCCGTCCCCCCTTTTTAGGAAAGATGGAATAGAAAAGACCATCAGTGTTTGTGAATACAGATTGTCCTTCAATTTTAATAGGAGCAATGACAAATATATCATTTGCAACTAAATCAAATAAAAAATCGTGCTCATCTTGAATTTGTTTTTCACTCCAACGTCCGGGGCGATAAAACTTTATAATTTTAAATGAGTCAGATATATTATCACTTTCAAAACCTTCAACTTCTACCTCAAAAACTCTATTTTCCATGGAAGCTAAGGTGAGAACCCGCCCAGTTGTTTTAAAGCCACTCAGCTCGATAGCATCTAAAACTTTATCTGGTGTAAGTTTATCAAAGAATTCTGTTTTGTTATTTCCCCAGACTCGAGAGCTCATATAAGCCTAAGCTCCACAGCATTTTTTATATTTTTTTCCTGAGCCACATGAACATGGTTCATTTCGACCAAGCTTAGGTGTTGCACGTTTATATGGACCATTACCAACAATTTGTCCATCAAGATAAAACCATTTTCCATCTTGCTTTTTAAAGGTAGAAATTTCGTGATGAAGATAATCATTATCTTTATCATCAGCGTACATGGCCTTAAATTCAACTGTGCCAGTTTGATCTGTTTCTTGACCTTTGTTTGTATTGACAATTTCAAGACCTTTCCATGTGCTACTCGTGGCCCATTTAGTGGCTTCATCTTTATCAAAGTCTGTTGTCCCTGGAGCGTGTGACTCAGCAATAAATGGGATTTTATTTTTCGCAAAAGCACTATAACGTGCACGCATAAGTTTTTCGGCCGTTGGGGCTAGTTGAGATTCACTGTGAAAAACGTCACAACACTCAGAATAATTTACTCCACTATTACACGGACATTGGCTCATTTTAACTCCTCTTGATAAGTACTTAGAATTATTCTACTTATTTACAGGTAAAGTGCAATTTTGCAAAGAATAATGGGCAATTTAAAATACTCTTAAACCGTGATTTCAATTACTTAAGTCTCCTCCCTTTCAACCGATAAGTCTTCTAATATATAATTGTATTATGAAGAGTAATAATAGAAAGGATCTCTTATGAAAGTTTTAATATTAATGGTGACACTTTTTGGCCATAGCTTTGGGTTTGCTTCACCTTTTACTCAACTCGTAGATGATTCTTTAAACAAACCAGAACTTTCCGACTCTGCTTTAACACCAGATATGATTGCAAAGAAAAAGGAAATTGTTGTACTACTACATACTGCTGCTGTTAAGGAGAGTAAAGATAATGAAATTCCTAACGCTGAAAAAGATTTTACTGGGTTTAAGCCAGATGATATGGAAAAAGCCTACTTTGAAATCGTTCAGGATCTTTATTACAACGGCTATGTAAAAAAAGTGCAAATTGATGCTTGGACTAGTTCATTTTCAGCTTTAAAAAATGTGGTTGATCCTGAAAGATTAGAACGTGAGAGAAATATTAATTATGAAAATCGTATTATTGAGTTTTGGAAACAAAAATATGTAAAAGTTTTTGATGATTTTTTTGTTCAAGTTACAGCCTCTCCACAAAGTTGTGTTGATGTAGGTCAAATCTCAAGTAAGAGAAAATGTTGTGTTGGACTCGTATCTTATATTGATTTAGAAAAAGATGTATCTCAAAATTCTTGTTCCTCAGTTGGAAAGACTTGTAGTACAGATACACAATGTTGTTCTGGTGCTTGCCAAAAAGAGACTCCCGGTGCAGTTAGCGGTAAGTGCTTAGAGGTAATGAAGTGTTATCCTATTCACGAAGAAGGAAAGACTTGCTCTTCGTCTTCACCATTTTGTGCCAGTGGTAGTTGTGAATCCTTTTCACTAAACCATACAGGTCTTGTCCAGTGTAAAAAAGTAACTAAGCAATGTAGTATAAATTCAGATTGTTGTTCAGACTCGTGTGTTAATAATAAGTGTGATGAGGCGATGAAGTGCCTTAAGTGTCGTAAGGGTAAAGAAAAATTAGATGAGCAAATGAATTGTTGTCCTGGTTATTTACAGATGGAGGATAAGACTTGTGTTCCTCCCATTCCTATTTATGTTCCGACTGTTGAGGTAAAAAAGAATTTATTTAAAAAGCTTATAGATATTATTTTTCCAAGTGCTTATGCACAATCAGGAACGACTCCCGTAACTAGCAATACTGATGTAACATCTCAAGTCCCTGATTTTGAGCCCTCTGGAGTTGATTCAGTGGATTCAACGACTTCTACAATTGTTACCACTGAAGATATTGCAAACTCAACGCTAGCATTATCTACGGCCCAACAGGCACTTATTGATGAAAAAAAATCGGCTTGTAATGAGGATGAAGATTGTATGGCCAGCGTTACTAGTTTAGAAACTAGTTTTGGTAAAGATCAATACACTGGAATGACCCAAGGACAAATGGATACAGTGGCTCAGGGGAGAGAAGATTGTACAAAAGGTTTTTCAACCACAAGAGCAAGAGCTTGTAGCGAAGATGAAACGCCACCATGTTTAGAAGAGGACCCAGGCCATGCTTCTTGTATGAGTGCAGTTGATACGTTAGAGCAATCATTTCTTACTGAAAATGCGAATGCCGTTCCTCCAATACTCGGTGTCTCTCTAAAAAAAGAAGAATATATTGATAAATACAATATTCCCGGAGTTACGGCCAAAACATACTCAGATATCAAAAACTGTGAGTTTAATTCATTTAATGATTCATGGAGAGATGCTTCAAATGGCGAGAGAAATGCGGAAGTTTTTTTACGATCATTTGAGTTTGTTTTCTCTCATAAAGGTGCTCAAGATTACTGGGCCGATGAAAATAAAGGAAATGTTTTCTCTCGGGCAAACAAAGTGGCAAAAGATTTCCGCAATAATAGAGCTGATCTTATTCTAAAGATGGTTGAAATTGACAAGAGGATGGCCTGTAAGTGTATAGCTGTCTTTGGACCCGCAAAGTTTAGTTCAGCTAAACAAGCATTTTTTAACTCAAGTTGTGAGGAAGAAAAAATTGCACTACAAACTGATTTAGGAACTGGGGGAGAAGATAGTAATATTGATGGAACTTCAGTGGCGACTCTTAGTGAGGGAGTTACTGATGTCGATCAGGATGCTGCAGTTATAGAAGAAGTTGATAAAGCCGCTGTTGGCATATCTAATGAAAAACTCTTGATTGAATGGCTACAACTAAGGGCCGAAGCTCAAATGCAAAGGTTTGTAGATAACTCAGACTTAGAAGAAGAGCTTAATGATTTAAGTGATTATATTTCCAATGCTGACTTTCACCAAGTGTTTAAAGACAGAATTGAAAGAAATAATTTTATTGAAGCTACCCCTGATAGAGGTGACTCAGAAGTTTTATTTAAATGGGGTTATTCGTATTATCCAGGCTGGTTAGCTTTTTTTGTGACAGCCTTAGCCGGTGGTGGTCTTTTAGAGGCATTAACTTTTAAGAACAAAACCAAAGGTGCAGGTGGGCTCTTTGCTACAGCGACTATCTTGGCCGGTATGATGGCCGCATGGCACTACCATGAATCAGATGAAATTTATGCCAATCCATCACTGCAGGATACTGTTAAAAAGAAGAAAACATACAAAAAAAAATGGGGTATTGTTTATAAGAAATACGATGGATTTACTCGTCGTTATATCGGGCCACGCTTTGACAATAAAGCTGCTGGTGATAATAGGTGTTATATTTATGCTAGAGCTTCCGCTTGTGTGAGAACAGCTTATCGAGTTGATTTTGATGATGCTGATAATTATATTCTAGATCCAACTTTGCCTTTATTCGTTCCCGCAGGTCAGATCAATATAAATTTTATGCCTGGTTATCAAATGAGCTGGGTGCAGATGATAAATCAGGCCAGACATTTAGGTATTGAGCATTTAAAACTTGAAGATAAAGGTGGATATTTAGGCGGAAAAGCACCTCGAAATACATATCGCAAAAAAAGTAAAAAATACGGGAAAAATGATTTTATGTCTAAAGCAATTAAAGCAGGATATTTTCAACCAAAACAAGGTGATTTTACTGAGGTTACGTTTGGTAACCGGAGAGATCTCATCATGAATGCGGCCAGAACATATGCTCGTTGTAAAAACCTGCGTGAATGTGGTGCTGTCGAAGGTGTCGATGAAGATGATATTGGTTATGGATATCTATTTGAAACCGACGAAGAAGCTTTACAGTTCGCAGACTACACTTATCAAATCCATTACCTGTGGTCTCATTTAACGCAAAATAATTATATGGGATATCCTACCAGTGGTATGGATCAGTATTTCAGATTTGTGGCCTATAATATGAAATTAGTAGGATCTTTATCTGCCTCTCGCGCTGTTACTTATGCAAATGCTGCAAAATCTTATGAAGATGATTGGAACTCAAGAAAAGAAGAGTATAAATCTTTAGGTGAGGCAAACATGGGAACTCAATCTCGCGGTTTAACTTACTCAACGGCATTTTTTAAAGCTTTTGGTGAACTAAACTTTAGTGGAGAAACAAATATTCAAGCTTTTAAGAGCTCTATGAATCAGGCTAACTCTTCAGGTGGTAATTTTAGTAAGGCAGAATTATCTGCCTTAAATGCGGGAACTGACTCGGCCATAAGAAGAAATGTAGACATAAAAAAACGAGATGCTTTTGATAAAGCTCTGTTAAATGCATCTGATCAAACTAGAAGAGCGGTTGCTGCAAATGCAAAATCCCTCGGTAAGATTAATTCACCTCTGTCGCAATTTAGTATGACAAAGCTTGGTGGAGGAGGTCGAGGATTTAAAAAATTAACAAATGCGATTAATAGTATGAATAGTAGTATTAAAGATATGAACGCAAACAAAAAAGGAAATAATGGTGTTAGTTCATATAAGCGGACTCCCTTTACGATGCCAAGTTTATTAACCAGGCCAAATAGTGGAAGTGGATCTAAATATAAAGGAAATATTGATTATACTGGCAAAAATCAATTCAAAGATCAAAATATGAGCTTAGAAGAGGTTGATAGTTTACTCGGAAGTTTAAAAAAATCCTCAAGTGAATTAGAGCGATTAGACCAGGATTCAATTTTTAAAATTGTCTCTAAAGCTTATAAAAGAAATTATGGGCGAGTTTTAACTCGTGATGTGATCAAGAAAAAAATTAAAGTAATTTCCGTTAAAGATAATGTTAGTGATAAAGATAAAAAAGCCCTTAAAGATCTATTGGGAGAGTAAAAAATATCTTTATCCAATGAGCAAATAATTCGCTATCCATTGGCTCACTTAATGAGTCAATGGCCACATCATACACTTGTTTTCCCAATAACTGTGCTCTTGTATCATAACGTTTTTTTGCATATTCTTTTGAAAATTCGGGGTGCCCTTGGAGGGAAAAAATATGGTCTTCGATAGAATACATTTGGTATGGGCAAAAATCATCTGCAGCTAAAAGAGTACTGTTGGGAGGAAGTTTCGTAACTTGATCTTTATGGGAAAATAATAAAGACATACTTTTTTTCCCACCACTCATCCAGCTTTTGTGTTTAGTAATAGTAAAACTTTTAATGCCAACCCCCCAGCCTTTATTTGAATTTTGAACTTCACCTCCAAGGGCCAAGGCGATGAGTTGATGGCCAAAACATATGCCTAGCAATTTCTTTTTTCTTTGATGGCACTTTTGGGTAAACTCAATTAGCTGCAAAATCCACTTGTTTTCATCGTAACAAGAAGCGGGACTACCTGTTACGATCCAACCATCACACTCATTGACTGATTTGGGAAATTGACCTTGGGCCACATTGTATTCTCGAAAGCTTTGATCAGTGAGGAATTTTTTTAAGTACTGATTTAGCATAGGGGAATAATCTTTTTGATAAGAATTTGGATCTTTGTCAAAGTGATAGGCGTTTAATATCCCAATCATTAAAATGCTGATCGAATAACTGTTAAAAAACTTTCTTTTGTCATTGGAAGCATATTTGTTTGATGGCACCCATCTTGTAATGCTTTTCCAGCTAAGAGCTCAAGCTGATTTTCAGCTACACCATGATTTTTAAGTTCAAATTTGATTCCAAGTTTTTCAAAGTAAGCCTGGCAAGAGTCAGCCAGATTATCTTTGGCCATACCCCTTTGAATAAAAAGATCTTGAATCTCTTGCATACATTTATTTTGTTGTGAAGTCAGATTTTGACTGGCTAGAAAACGAATACAAGCTGGGAGCATGAGAGCGTTGGCCAAACCGTGATGTAAACCGCACTCAGAAGATAATGGGTGTGCAATTGAATGAATCATGCCCAGACCTTTTTGAAAAGCTGTAGCTCCCATTGAGGATGCAAGTAACATTTTTTCTCTTGCTGATATATTATGGCCATCCATGATAGCGGTTTCTAAGTTGTCTAAACATAATTTCATCCCCTCGATAGCGATTCCTTGGGCCATAGGATGAAAAATAGGAGAAAAGTAGGCTTCGAGGCTATGAGTGAATGCATCTATTCCAGTTGCGGCCGTAATATGTGGCGGCAAATCGATTGTTAGTTTTGGTTCCAATACGGATAATATAGGCATCATTGTTGGGTGAAAAATAATTGTTTTAGCGTTTGTTTCTTTAATAATAATGACACCAGCGCGTCCAACTTCAGACCCTGTCCCGGCCGTCGTTGGTATTGCGATGAGTGGAGGAAGAGCATTTGTAATCAACTTATCTCCTCCAATTGCATCATCATACTTTGCTAGTGGGCCTGTATGAGTTGCGAGTACCATTATACCTTTAGCCGCATCCATGGGGCTGCCACCTCCAACAGCAATAATGGCATCACAATTGTGTTCTTGATAGAATTTTGCACCATCAATACAATCTTGTTCGATGGGGTTAGGATGAGTATCATCAAAAATAACAACTTCAATATTGTTATTTTTCAACTCAGCTATAACTTGATTTATTAATCCGATTTTTACTAATGTTTTATCTGTTACCAGTAATGGATTTTTATAACCAAATTCTTTTATGCGTGAACAAGCTTGTGCTAGTGATCCTTGGCCATACAGAAGATTGGTAGGGAAATTAAATTGTTGCATAAAAACTCCTTAAATTAATTCAAAGTATCTTTCAAGTTGCCAGTCAGTAATGGCTTTTTCATACTCAGTTACTTCCCACTCTCTTGTCTTTACAAAATGTTCAATAAACTCTTCTCCAAAAA
>JABJPQ010000392.1 GCA_018663815.1 Halobacteriovoraceae bacterium
CTTGAATGCCAAATAATGTTCAGTGAAGATAATGAGTTTGTTTCTTGTATCTCTATTCCTTCGCAGAGTAGTATTGTACAAGAGCCTCAAGAACAGCCACCATCTGACACTCTAGGCACAGGGTATGATCCAGACATTATTAGCGAACAACCGGTTGCTCCCTTACCGGTTGAGCCA
Source organism: Halobacteriovoraceae bacterium (assembly GCA_018663815.1). Classification (GTDB taxonomy): domain Bacteria; phylum Bdellovibrionota; class Bacteriovoracia; order Bacteriovoracales; family Bacteriovoracaceae. The sequence goes on from JABJPQ010000392.1 coordinate 178, forward strand.
ATTCCAGTTGTTTTAGTGCCAATAGCTCCCACACCTGCTGAGCTAACACCAGTTATGCCGACACTTATCGAACCAACACCGGTTGCTTTTACACCAGTTGCTCCCGAGCCGCATGACTCAACAGACGTGCCACCCCTTGAGTACCTTAGTAATCAAAGCTCTGAGGATCATGATGACGAAAGCAACAGTGATGACGAAAATAACTATGAAGATGAAAATGCTGCAAATCAGATTTGTAAAAATTCAATAAGCTCAAATCACAAAATAGTTATATGTCATTTTCCTAAAGGTAACTCCAAAAACGCACACACTCTGTGTGTTGCAAAAAATGCTTGGGAGAATGCTCACAAGAATCATTTAAGTCACGATGGCCATAATGATCACAAAGGTGCCTGTACAGAAGAAGACTTATCTTCAAGTGAGAACGATGAGGAAGATAATGATGACAAGGAAGATCACGATGATAAGAAAGATAAGGAAGATCACGATGATGAAGAAGATCACGATGATGAAGAAGATCACGATGATGAAGAAGATCACGCAAAAAAAAGTGATCAAAAACAAAAACATAATTAAGCTTTAAGTTAACACCTAGATGAATTATGCCACTTACTCTCACTACTTAAACAAAGAAGGGATAACTAAATTCACAAATTAATTCATTACAAATAAACTACTATACTTCTCTAGATGCTTTAAGAAAGTACGACCAATCTCACGATGAATAAACCAGCTAGGTAGTGGCATATTAAATAATCTTAATCGATGTGCAGAATGAAAAGTGACTAAGGTTTCATCTTCGAACTTCTTAAATTCTACAAAACCAATATCGGTCTCTGTTGTTTTGTTACCCGATTTTCGAACACGCCAATAAACAGTAACTTTCTCGTAATCATACTTAATAGATTCAATTTTAGTCATATCTGCATTTTGAAATGGAGCCTTAAGTATCATTCTTTCAACTTGACTAATAACTTGTCCCTCATAGTTAAATTCTGGTTGAGAAATACATCTTCCAACAAGACCACTAAGATGTTTTCCCCATTCATTAGGTTTAATGGTTTCAATAAATTCATCAAAGGGAATTGGAAAAAGCCTTCTTGTATATTCTACGGCCATTTTTTTCAAGGGATGATCAGTGGATTCTTTAATTTTTTGAATATAAGTATGGCTGTGTCCTAAACGCAACTCTTCCCTAGAGATTATACCCGCAAATGGATTTGTACTTCTAATAATATTTATTGATTCAATAATGTTAAGATCTTTGACATCTTTTGATTCCCAATTTGCAGGTGCATCTGCACACGAGAAAGATTTAATTGAAAAAAGGGCCATAATAAACATTGGTATTAATTTTTTACTCATAATAATCCCTTTTCTATCCTTAAACATATAAATAGCTTTAACTTTGTACTTATTCATATTCTCTCAAAATTTTCAATACTTTTCAGGTAAGCTGAATTTTCTATATACTAAGTAAATAAAATAGCCACTCTAATAAATTTTAACAAAGATACAGGAATATGAGTTTTCGACAGCTAAAACATAGCGTACAGTTTTAAATATGAGCAGATTATTACTCTTATTTTTCAGTTTAACCCTTGCATCCTGCAGTACTCTCCAAGAAGTAACAGATGATGACGACTCCAGTATCGGATACACAAAAGCCAAAAATGAAAAAGGTCAATCCGTTTACAAAAGAACAAGAATTATCAAAACAGCTGTTTTCCCCATGCCGACAAACACAACTGTTCCCTCCACGAGTATAAAGAATTCACCAACCAAAATCACACATAAAAAGCTCGACCCGGCTAAACGAGACCTACTCCCTCAAACCTTATTACAAAACAAACCTTCAACAAACAACAAGCCGCAAGACAAGTCATTCCATGGTCTATTCGAGTTAAGTAGCGGTAGCGATATTACTCATATTGGGGTTGGGTTTAACTATGAGTTTGGTTCAAATTTAGATGGCAAAG
>JABJPQ010000093.1 GCA_018663815.1 Halobacteriovoraceae bacterium
CGTGGGGAGAGAACTAAGGACCACTCAGTGCCGCCGGCTTTAATTTCATGCAAAGCTGCCAGAATTTTTAAGTATCCTGGATAACGATAAAGTTTATGGGCATGCTTAAGGTCTTTTTGTAAAATGTTAACCTTTTTTTTCAGAAGAGCTAAATTTGTTTTTTTTGTTGCAAGTCCACGGTTGTTTCCACGTGCAATACTCGTTTTAATCGCTTTTTGTAATTTGAATATCTTTTGTTTAACCTCTTTTATGAGTTGAGGAGTATCAGTTATAAATTTTATCATAGCATTATTATTGATATAGCCTGCTGAAACGACAGGAATTAGTTCTGTTATGCCAATGACATCATATTGATTTATTATTTGAGCAATTTTTTTAAAATCTTTAAATCTTGTTTTTTGCATCCCAGGGTGAAGAGCATTAAACTCGGCAATTTTTATTTTTCGATCTAATAAAGCATTTGTGCCTTTATTGTAATATTTTTTTGCACCCTGAGAGTTATAGTGATGAAATTTTTCACCACAGTGAATTTTAAAATCAATATTTTTAACCAAAGGGTGCTGATTGGCTTTAAGAAACTTGGTATTTCTTTGACACTCCTCTTGCATTTCGGCTCGAAGGAATATTTGTTTTTCATCATTAAAAGCTGATAGGGCCAAGGGGATGAAGAAAAGATTTATTAATATGATTGTTATTTTCATTAGGTGTTTATATAGTGATCTTACGTGTAATGCATTGTGCGTTGCGCTTGTATTTATTACAATTTTTTTGGTTTTATAGTGAATAACTTTTAAATATTCTCGTAATATTAAACACATGATTTGGATAAAAAGAATTTATATGTACGTATTATTAATTAGACATGCTCACGCTGAAGAAGGAGATTTTTGGCTCAAAGAAGTCAAGAGCGATATGCTTAGACCCTTATCTAAGAAAGGAATCCAAGGTTTTGCACAGGCCGTAAAGGGATTACAAAAAAATATTTCTAACATAACTCATATTTACTCAAGTCAGCTTACACGGGCTGTACAAACTGCGGAGATTCTTGATTGCAGTTATCAGGAAGCAAAGTTTCGTGTTGTTGATGGATTAAATCCTGGTGGAAAGATCTCTAACATTTTGAACTTAATTAGAGAGCATAAAGAAAGCGATTTTATTGCTTTAGTGGCCCATTGGCCAGAGGTTGGTCTGGTTAGTGCTGAGTTACTGACAAAGAAAAAAGAAACATTTATTAAATTAAAAAAAGGTTCAATGATGTTGATTGAAATCTTGGAAGATGATGCTCAATTACTATGGCTTTTAAGTTCTAGACAACTTGCTTTAATGGGAAAATAGTATCATTACAAGATTTGATCATAATGAGTTTCACCATCTGACATATCCATTAATACCCCCTGAGTTAATCCAATTCTGGGAGCATATATATTATTAACAGGTAAGCCTTTTAGGACTTTTGTGATAACTTTAAGTGCCGGCACAATGACATCTGCACGATCTGGGCGTAAGTCATACTCTAGGATTCGATCTAAGTAGGAAGTGTTATCAAGAGTTTTTAATATTTCTAGCACTTCTGGGTAAGAAATAGATTTTGAATTGTCAGAGGAAGATTTTAATTTTAGCAAACGTCTAAAATTTCCACCTGTCCCAATGACATCTATTGAATCACTATCATAGATAAGGTCTTCGATATAGAGTTTAATCTTTTTTATTTTTGGACTTAGCCACTCATCAAGATCTTTTTTTGTTTGATGGCATTTACTGTACTCCAGAACTCTGACTGTACCTAAATTAAAACTTTTACTTCCTTTAATTTTCCCATGCTTGATAATTGAGATTTCTAATGATCCTCCTCCAAGGTCAAATAAGAGGTAGTCTTTAGAAGATTTAAGCTCGTTACTATTTTGAATAGCCTTTAAAATTAATTTTGCTTCTTGCTCGCCAGAGATCGTATTAACTTTGATTTTTGAAACTGACTCGATGGCATGAATTAATTCGTGAGCATTATGAGCATCTCTTAGAGCACTCGTTGCGACCGTCCGGCACCTTTGCACATTTAAGTTTTTAAGTACTTTTTTTATTTCCAAAAATGTAGCTTGCGCATACTCAATATAATCTATAGAAAACATTCCTGCTTCACTGAAAGCCTCTGTTCCCAGTCGAAGTGGAATACGAATTTTTTCATCCAGTAGAATTTCATTTTGGCTAACTAAATCAGCACTCGTAAAGCGAATGGCATTAGAGCCAATATCAATTGCAGCTATTTTTTCCATCTATATAGCGTAAGATTGGTGGGCAGGTTTGTAAAAGAATTTATTGTCTTACTTGAGTTTTGTTTTTTTCCTGCAGCATAGAGAAGATCTTCAGGAGCAATAGTATCCAAGGGCCGCCATGTAAGCAAAGGTCAAACCAATCCGTTGGACTTGAAAGATTACCACCAAAAAGTAAGGCTAATTTTTCATAGATATGAGGAGGGGAGAACGGTGCTAACCCTAGCGTTAAGGATATAATTATAAAATTACTAAGAGGTACTTTTTTTATGAAACTGGCCATCGTTACTCCATTTGTTTAATAATTTAAGATAGTTAGCAGACGGGCTATTGTCTAAAAAACTATGTGTTTTTGTAAAAACTACAATCTTTATTCGGTAAAAAAGACTTTCACCTTACAATAGAAAGAGGATTATTTTTGACAAAAAGGAGGGTGAGAATGCTAAGAAAAATATTTATTGTAATGCTATTACACTCCTCATCAGTTTTAGCTGTAACTGCCGTTGATTGTCAGAAACATTATAAAAATTATCAAGACCTTTCAAAACTAAAGGTATATTTAACACTAAATACTCGCGAGGAGCTTGTTGAAGCCCTTGTGCAAACGGAATCGAATAGTGAGATCTTTAAAGAGTATGTTCAAGGTAGGTGCGATCCAAAGCTAACAGATCATATCATTGTTGCAACAAAAGATTTATGCATTAACTATGTTGTGGCGTTAGGTGAAGAAGAAGGAATAGAATTTACTCAAGGAGGCAGAAAGCTCATAGTAAAATCTCTTATAAGAACCTCTACGAATTATTCTTCTTGTGAAGCTGAGCTCAAGCGCTATAATATTAAAATATGAAATATCAACTAAGCATTTCAAAAGATGAAATAAACGAACTTCCTCTGTATGTATTCAATGGCACGATAAAGTTAATCGAGTCAACAGGGGATGCCCTTGTAGCCGTTGAACAGCTTAAGCAAGAAAAAGTACTGGGTTTTGATACTGAGACCAGAGCTGCTTTTAAAAAAGGTGAGCGATACGATGTTTCTATGCTCCAGTTAGCCACAAATTCATGTGCATATCTATTTAGATTAAATAAATTCAAGCTAATGCCTGAATTAGTTGCGATATTGGCAGACCCTAATATTGTTAAAGCAGGAGTTGCTGTTCGAGATGATATCAAAGGGTTACAAAAATTATTAGCATTTGAAGCTACTAACTTTGTTGAACTAGCCGATGTTGCTCAAGAAAAAAAGATAAAAAATTTTGGTTTAAGGGCCTTGACAGGAATATTATTAAAAAAAAGACTGTCTAAAAGGGCCAAAATATCTAACTGGGAGCTAACGACACTTACTCCAGCTCAGATTAGTTATGCTGCTTGTGATGCCGTTGTTGGAGTGGAAATTTATCAAGCATTCACCGACTCCAACATCTAAACTAAAAGCTATTTTTTTATAGTGAGAGGGTAACGAATAATTTGATAGGTTGTTAAAAGCAGTCCTATCAAAAAGACACCTCCACCATAGGCAAAAAAAGCAAAGCTTTCTTTCGCTTCATGCCGACCCATTTCAGGTCCATAAATAGCTGCAAATAACCATACAAAAGGGTAGAGAAACCCACCAACACTGATCATAAAAGAAGTCACAGTTACAAGTTTAAGTGGAGCTTGAACGAACTGTAGTAACAGGAGAATTACCATGGCCATAGAACCTATTGCTGTTGCATGAAAATGAAAGCGCTGGTAGTAACGCCAGTTTTTACTTGCTTCTGCTTTTAGCTTTTTCTCTCTTAGTGAGTCGTCAGCCATTTGAGAGATTTTTTGATTTTTTTGTAAGTCTTGCGAGATTTTATTTTTAAAGTAGCTCTCATTAACTCCAAATAGAATCGCAATGAAAATTCCTCCTACCATGGTTAGAGTGGCAAGAATAAAAGGGATTTTTTGAATTTTCATTACTGGTCCTTATATGTTTTATTTAATAGAGATATCTAATTAAATATTTAAATTTTCAAACTTATAATCTTTATATTTATGTGCAAGCTCTTTTAAAAGGTTAACATTTGCAGTGTTCTGAGCACGATTAAAAATATAAATGGTTGAGTGTTTCTCAATAAAGTCTGCTGCGACTTTAAAATGATTATGCATGATTTTCATATCTTCTTTTTTGCTAACAACGACGTGTCCAATAAAAAGAGGCTTGCCAAAGCTATCTCCCAGAAAGAAAATTGAGCGGTTGGGCTTTTTTTCATGGCTGAGTTCTTGTGAAATACTCTTTATGAGCATTCCGTCTAAGAGGTAATTAAACTCATAAACACCGGGACTATTATAGTTTAAAGCTTCATCAGTTAACCATATAATTCCAGCTGTTGTAGGAGTTATATATTGTGAAAGGTGCTCTATCCCACGATTCATAACTATGTTTGATCTTTCTTTGCGATACTATCAAGAATTCCATTGATAAATGCTGAAGACTCAGCGGTTCCAAATTTTTTGGCAATTTCGATGGCCTCGTTAATGACAATTCTTGGGGGAACATTTTTTGTAAAGCTTAACTCGTTAACAGCGAGTAAGAGGTTTGTGCGATCAACCTTTGAGATTCTAGCCAATTTCCAATTTTTAAGATGGGCACTAATAATATGCTCAATCTCATCATAATTTTTCAAAGTCTGAGTAACTTGTTTTTCAATGTAAGAATTGACTTCATCATCAAACATACTATTTGTTGTCTGTTTAAAATCACTAATTGAGTTCAATAAACTTTCGGCATTTCCATTTGATTGAAACTCGCTTTTAAGTTCTTCAAAGATAGGTAATTGCAGATGAAAAAGGTATTGGAAACAAAATTCTCGGGCCGCTCTAAGTTGGTTCAATTTATTCTCGCATGGTAGTGTTAAATGTTTCTTCATCGTGTTGTAAGTCATTTACAAATTCTTCTACGTCTTGAAATTTTCGATAGACACTAGCAAAGCGTATATACGCTACGGGATCTAAATTTCTTAGATACATCATAGCAAGTTTTCCAATATCATTGGTAGATACTTCTTTGGATGAGATATCGAGGATACATTTTTCAATATTCTCAACAACTCTTTCAACCTGCTCAGTAGAGACAGGTCTTTTTTGACAAGCCTTTTCAATACCTGAGTAGATTTTTTCTGGTTTATAAGGTTCTCGGCGCCCATCTAGCTTAACAATATTTGGCATTGAAATTTCGATTGTCTCGTAAGTTGTGAAACGTTTTTCACAAGATTCGCACTTACGTCTTCGTCTAACTGATTGACCCTCTTTTAAGAGCCTTGAGTCGACAACTTTAGTTTCACTTTGCTGGCAGAATGGACATTTCATTGACTTTCCTTAGGTTTCATAAATTACCCCTAAATATTGTGTCTGTAAACTGAAAACATGGCGCGTAAACACAAGGCGCGCCTCGTTGGGAGAGGTAGTTCTTGACGTAAAATTTTATTTCTTGTTAGAGTTAAATACACACAGGAAATGAGAGAGAAACATGATTATTTTAAAACACGCAATACTTATTGTTGCGCTCTTACTAGTTATGCAACAGGCATTTAACGTTTAGAGCACAAGTTATCATTTTTTTATGAGTTTATTTGTCACAAGGTCCATCGGTAGTCTCTTTAATACCGGCGCACCCTGCCTGACATGCACTTGGATACATTTTACCGTCACTACCGCAAACAGGCTTATATTCTTTAGTACAAATACAAGCATTATTTTTAGGAGCAA
>JABJPQ010000096.1 GCA_018663815.1 Halobacteriovoraceae bacterium
GAGTTAATGTCGGAGGTTTCGTTGGAACTCTTGCAAATACGGCAACACTTACAAATAATTATTCAGCGGCAACTCTTTATGGTTCGACTTCAGCTTTTGGCTTTATAAACACTTTAACAGCGGGTACTTTAGCTGATAATTATTGGGATACTACTCTTGCGGGAGGAATTGATGGTTCTAATGTCGCGGTATCTTCAGCTGGGAGTTATGATTCCTATACAACGACGCAAATGCAAACGATAACAAATTTTTCTACTCCGTGGGATTATGCCTCTACTTGGACTCAGGTTAATACTAGGGGATACCCTGTCCATAAAGCGATGGCCGAGGGAGCATGTATTGATAATCAAACAGCTTCCACTTATGATGCTATTGGCTTGGGAACTCAAGTAAATCCTTGGGTTATTTGTAACGAAGTTCAAATGAGCGATATCGGAATAAGTGCTTGTAGTGAATCAGTAGGAACAGACTGTGATAAACATTTTCGTTTAGGCAATGATATTAATTATAAGTCTCAAATGGCAAATTTTATTGGTGGAAAAACAATTAACCCATTTTCTGGCGTTTTTGATGGTTTCGGCTATTTCCTACAATCCTACGATCCTTCAAACCCAAGTGGGGAAGATTTTAACGCCCTAATTAGTACTTCTTCCGGGATTGTAAAAAATCTCAATATGAAAGACTTTTATGTATCGGGGAGCCATCGAGTTGCTAGTCTAGTGGCACAGATGAATGATGGAAAAGTTTTAAACTCTCATACTCAAGGTGATTTAATTGCTACAGGAACAACCTATCACCTGGGTGGGTTAGTCGCTGAAAGTTTAGGAGACTCAAGAGTAGTTGCATCTTCATATACTGGGGAGGTTGAAGGCAAAACTGAAATTGGTGGTATCGTTGGTGCTGATAATTCTTTAGGGCCAGATTTTTTATATATTTCAAACTCAGTTGCAAATATAGAATTAATTAATGGTGATAACGACATTGGAGGTTTACTAGGTTTAGGAAATTCATTGTCGATTATAAATAAATCAACTTCTACAGGCTATATCCATACTTCTGGAGCGATTCGCATTGGTGGATTAATTGGAAATGGTGGAAATATTTTTAAATCAGCAAGTACAATTGCAATAAATGATGGAACTTCATTTAATATTGGTGGGCTTTCTGGGTCTGGGTCTAATACCATTAGCGACTCATATACTTTAAGTCCTTATATCAATGGTGGAGACACAGTCGGTGGTCTGGCAGGTAACGCAGGAAGTTTGTTTAAAAATTCGTATTCTGTAGTTGATACAATCACCGGTACAAGTTTAGGTGGAGCTTTTGGAAGTCCAGCATCCGCAACTCTAATTGAAAATTTTTGGGACTCAGATACCAGTGGTTTATTTGGAGGAGTTGCAAATCAAAACGAACCAAAAACAACAGCTTTGATGAACACGCTTACAACATTTTCAACTAATGGGTGGGATACCTCTAAGACTTGGGCCATGGCCGATGGAATGTACCCCATGCTTAGGTGGCAATTACACCCAATATGTTTGGCCAACCTTGCAGAAACAAATTTTGACGGTATTGGTGGAGGAACAACAGGTTCTGTAGATAACCCTCATATGATATGTTTTAAAGAACAACTTATGGATATTGGAGCGGATACAGTTAATGGTTGTAATGCTTCTACCGCAAATGCGTGTGGAGATCATTTTATTTTAATGAATGATATAAACTTAGAGAATCAAACGTTTAGTCCTATTGGAGATTCTGGAGAACCATTTACTGGAAACTTTAATGGTATGAACCATACCATTTCTAATCTTGCTATTAGCCTACCAGCAGGTGGTAATGTTGGACTTTTTTCTTTTATTGAAAATGGAGCTGTTTCAAATTTAAAATTAGTTAATGCTTATGTCAGTGGTGATAATTTAGTAGGGATATTGGCAGGTCAAGCTGATAATAGCGTTTTTAAAAATGTTCATATTCATGGCCGCGTCGTTGGTGCTGCTGAAAAAATCGGAGGTTTTGTTGGTAGCTTTAGTGGAGGAACTGTTTCTTATTCATCTGCCAGTGTTACAATGACTTTTACGGGAGAAATTTCTCAAGCAGGAGTTTTTGCGGCTCAATCAAGTGCTGATATTAGCCATTCTTATGCTACGGGATCGATTACGACAGGGAACCTTTCATCAAGTAGTTTTGGTGGGTTTATAGGAAGTAACTCTGGCAATATATCTGACTCTTGGACCTCAGCTGGTATTTCTGGATCAACTGCTCCTGGAGGTTTTGTGGGAGATCTTGCGGGAGGAACAATTACGAGAAGTTTTGCTACTGGAAGAGTAGTTGGATCAACTGTTTACGTTGGAGGGTTTATTGGCGAAGCAACAGCTGGAGTAGTATCAAATTGTTTTGCAACAGGAAACGTTTTGGGACTTGGAACTGTAATTCATACAGGAGGTTTTATCGCTCATAACTTTGGAGCAACCATAAATACTTCTTATGCTTTGGGGAATTCTTTTGGGGGGAGCTCCTCTGATCATGGATTTGTTGGCTGGAGTCAAGCCGGAACTTATACGGATAATTATTGGAATAGTGATGCTACTGGTGGGGCTGATAGCGCGACAAATTTCACAGGTATGAGCTTGGCTAATTTACAGGTGCAAGGAAATTACGCGGGGACTTGGGATTATGTTAATGTTTGGAAAGTTATTTCTGGGCGAACACCTGAGTTCATTTTAGCTAGGTAGTAGATGACATACTTACAAAGCTTCTCTGAAATTAACGTTGTCTTTTAATGAAGGCTTAGTTTCTCTAAAAAACGCGTATTAAGTATTTGAAATTTATAGTTATTTTCGAGTTATTTTAATGTTTAAGCTTAAACAGGACGATAAGAGTTTGTACGTTTTTTTATTAACATAGAGGTATATAGTGTTTAATAAATTTTTTTTGATTATGACCATTCACACTTTGCTATCTTACCAAGCAAGTGCTCAATCTGTTGGTGAAGGATATGGGTCGAGAGATAAAATAAGGTCTCTGTTTGTCGGCAAGATTGCCAATATTTATGATACTAAGTTGACGAGTGATACTAATACTTTTAATAAGTATCGAAAAAATCCCAAAATTCTAATTGACTCTATTGATGATAAAATGTCTAAGGCACAGATCTCTAAATATCTAAGCCAAGGGCACTCGGTCATTAATTTAGTTTCTGTTCGTAATAAAAATGGAGTCCTTATTTTTTTTGATGGAGAGAATAAAGTTCGAATTACTCCTAATGGCAAATTAAATCGTGGGAAAATTGAACTTAATAAACAACTTTATCCATTTAATTATCAAGCAACATTTAATGAGCAAATGAAGCAATTTAAACAAATATGGTCTAGAGGTGTAAAGCGGGTTGGTTCAAGTCGTATTTTAAATTTCTTTATTGCTTCGGCCATAGCAGCAACAAAAGATACTAATATTGAGCGTAATATGTTTTTTAGTATTTATTTACTCAACAATATTGGAGATAAAGTTGGGGGAAAAAAATTAAGTTCGAAAGAAAAAATCACTGAAAAATTTAATAAAATCCTTGATGCAGCTAAAAACTATAATAGAAGCTGTAAGGATTCTACTTCTATTATGCAGCAGGGATTAGTAGCACTTGGTAAAAAACCAGCTGTTGTAAATAAACATGAATTTATTGCACAAACCGTTTCCTATTCAGAAAAAGAAGCTCTCGCTTATATTCATAGAAAGTTTTATGGTGAATTGGATATACAAAATAAGAAATTCCCTAGGATTTCGGCAAGGTTGAGTAAGGAGAAAATTGCAAGACGTATGGCCATTAATGAAATTGCAAAAAATAATATTGCTAATAATCGGGTTGATATAAATGCTCAGTTGAAACAAAAAATGCCTGTGAAAAAGAATATGAAAAATAATAAAGTGAAAGAAAATATTACAGCACTAGAAAATAAAGTTAAAAAGATCAAAGAAAGTATTCAGGGACTTCGTAGTGACTTAAACCGTGCAAATATGAAGCGATTAAAAGAAATGAAAAATGAATTAGCCAAAATGGAATTAGATATTATTAAAAAGAAAAAAAGTTCAGTCTCAACTCAAACTAAAGTTGTTGTTGTTAAGCCAACTGTTAAGGCATTAGCAATTGACCAGGTTACCGAAGAAGAAATTGATAGGTACTTGCGCAGTGAGTATAAACTTGGCGAGGAGCAAAGAGTAAAGGAACAAAGAAGAGATTCAGCTGAAAAGATTATTAAAAGGAAAGAAAGCAAACAAGAAATAACAGATGGTATGTTTAATCATCGTAACGATAGCGGGCCGCTTTTTGATCTTTCAAATAAACTGCAACTTTTTAACTTGGCAAAAATTGCTAATCCCAGCTTAGAGAAAAATTTTAATACATCATGGAATAAAGGTGTTAGCTGTAATGAGTTTGTAAGTAAGGTGGCGGGCGAAAAAATGACGCTTATAGGGTATAAAAAAATGACGAAGCATAGTGGACTCGCTGGAACTAAACAAATAAGCTGGTTAGGGAATCAGTTTTGCTCGGAATTTGAAAAACTGAAGATCTGTATGGATAAAAGGCAAGAGAAAGTCAAAATAGTTAATGAAGAACGAAAAAATTATAAAGAACATATTTCAACTAATGGCCCTAATACGTGGAAAAAGAAATCAAGTGGCGCTGTAAGAAAGTAGAAGTAGGTACGCGGGGACATATAACAGTTTCAATATCTTATAGAATGCAAAAGTGAATTATTCAACAATGTATTAACTTGTTTCGGCGTTTGATTTTTTTTGTCTGATATAGAAAGTCTATGACTAGAAAAAAATTGATCAGACAAAATAGTTTCCCTTATCATGTAACAATGAGAACAAACAATAAAGACTGGTTCCAAATACCCATGTGTGATGTTTGGGATATATGTAAGCAGAGTTTGAAATATGCAATAGCGAAAAATTCTGTCGTTATCCATAGTTTCGTTCTTATGGGAAATCATTATCACCTTTTATTGACGACTCCAAACGAGGATATTGATAAATTTATGCAGTCTTTTAACTTAAACTTAAGTCGTTTGATTACTAAAAAATCAGGTGTTATTAATCATAAATTCAGTAATCGTTATAAATGGACAATCGTTGCTGAGCAAAATTATCTTTTAAATGTATATCGATATATTTATCAAAATCCAGTTAGAGCTGGCATAGCAGTTAATTGCTTTAGTTACCCGTACTCTTCTTTGCACTTTACAAGCTATGAATCAAAGCTCTTTAATCATTATACACATATAGATTATGCACAAGAAAAATTGTGGTTAGAACGAAATTATGGGGATGATTTTAATCAAATTATAAAAAATGCACTAACAAAAGAAACATTTAAAACAACAAC
>JABJPQ010000074.1 GCA_018663815.1 Halobacteriovoraceae bacterium
ACTCAAGTAATCAATGAAGAATTTACTTTGCTCAAATTATAAAGCTCTGTATAATAAACCAAGATAATAGTAATAATGGAGCTTATGTGACTATTTTATCCAGCGGAAACACTGATATTGGTAGGAAACGAAAAACAAATCAAGACTCAATATGCCTAGAGAAAGAGTATAACTTCTTTGTTGTCGCTGATGGTATGGGCGGACACAATGGTGGTGACATAGCATCACAGATGACTGTAAAGCTATTCTCAGAAATGGTTAAAGCTAATAAAAGCACACAAGGCGATGTCCCTGTTTTTTTAAATGATAGTGTTAAGTCTATAAATAACTCAATATATGAGCACGGTATGAGTAATGAAGATCTCAAAGGCATGGGCACAACAATAAGTGCCATTATGTTTTGTGATCATTTTGCAAATATTGCAAATATTGGTGACTCAAGAGTATATCTCATCCAAAAATCTAAACTATACCAATTAACTAGGGATCACTCCTTAGTGCAAGAGAAAGTTAATCTTGGAATTTACGATAGGGAAGCAGCTAAAAAAGATCCTCAAAAGAATGTACTGACCAGAACTGTAGGCTTTGAGCCAAATGTGGAAGTTGATGTCTATAAATATAAAATAAGCAAAGAAGATCTTTTCATTATTTGCAGTGACGGCCTGCATGGAAAGGTTAATGACCAAGATGTTGTTGAAATTATCAACGCCAGTATCCCTGATTTTTCAAAAATCACTCAAGAGTTACTTGACGGCGCTGTGCAAAATCTTATTGATCAAGCAAATAATAATGGCGGTCAGGACAATATCTCTGTGATAATTGCCGTTGCGATCTAATTAATACGTATATCTGAAGTCAATCCTTTCAAATAGAATATTCTATTAGTTGCATTATCAATTTACACAAATTAAAATACAAACTAGTTTTAATGAGTTTATTAAATCAAAGTTTTTATTACTAGTGGAGTAATTTAGTTGGACAAGCACTATACTGTCATGATTGTACCAGAAAAAGAAAAGGGTGTTCGCTCTTTTAAGGTACCAGGTATTTTTGTACGTTCATTAGCTTTTGTTATTGTTCTTTGCTCTATTTTATTTGGAATTTTAATTTATGATTACTGGAAAATTTTGCAGCAAATCTCCGAAAATAAACATCTCAGTTTAGAAAACAGACAACTTAAAGAGCAAATTCAACTCTTTCAAATGAAGGTCAACTCATTAGGAGATGACCTACAGAGAATAAAAACTTTTGAAAATAAATTAAGAATCATTACTGGTCTAGAAGACATCACTAAATCTGAACAAATTGTCCCTACGACAGAAGATAAAAAAGAAATGATGATGGATGATCATGGGTCTAAAAGTATAAGGGAGTCAATTCCTGCACAAGACTCGGTTAAGCTTGAGGATGACTATCTAAAAAAACTTCTTAATATTGAACATCAACCAGAGTTTGTAGAATTAAAACGTTTATATGATCAAAAGATTGCAGCTAACCTTGGTTTAACTCAAAAATATAAAATCACCAAAAAATTCTCTGCCCTTATAAAAAAGAGCTTTGAACTCGCTGATGACTACGCACTATTTGATTATAAGTTTAAAGTCATCAAAGGTTTAACTTCAAATTTAGAAATGAACGTCCACCAACTCGATGAGTACTTACTTAATAAAGAGTCAATACTTCACTCAACACCTACCAAACTACCAACAAACGGATGGATTACAAGTTATTTTGGCCATAGAATGTCACCTACTGCAGGGGTGAGAAAAATGCATGAAGGTCTAGATGTTGGAGCAAAGTATGGTACACCAATCATTGCACCTGCAGACGGTGTTGTAACATATGCAGGAAAAAAATCTGGTTTTGGTTTATTTGTGCAAATCGATCATGGTTACGGAATTGAAACAATATACGCTCATTCACAAAAAATAATTATAAAAAATGGTCAAAAAGTTAAAAGAGGTGACCTCATAGCAAAAGTCGGTAGCTCAGGTTACTCAACTGGTCCCCATTTAC
>JABJPQ010000143.1 GCA_018663815.1 Halobacteriovoraceae bacterium
CACCATCAACATTTGTATCTGCAGAACTAAACCTAAATGGTGACGATAGTAGAATCTCCCTAACAATGAGAGGATCACGCCAAATGGTTGATCTCAATATTCGTTGCTCTGAATAGTATTTCACAATAAATTAGATGTAATCTACGGCTCACTTAGTGAGCCTTTTTTTATTTTTAAATTTCAATTCGACACAAAATGATCTCCCTCAAGCATGTAAAATTCCTAGTCACTGACTACCATTTACACACCTGAACAAACTCTAACAGCCTGTTTTTGGGTGTTACGAACTGGCATCATTCTTCCATATATATTGTTACTGGAGAGAGATTATGAAAACTATTTTGCCACTTGTAGCAATTTTTTTTAGTGCAAATATTTTTGCTCATAATATGAGTGATGATCTAAAAAAAGAAAAGATACAAGAAGCCCTATCAGCTCTCTCCCACGATATTGGATATTATGATATTAAGATTAGTGCAGCCCCTTTTGCGCTTGAATATGACCTACAAATGGCACGGTTTGAAGAGGGCGACAAAGACATTGATAAGTTTACTGTTCTTCTCGATATTGGTGATGTTCCTCACCAAGTAAATTGCAATTTTTTATCCGGTGAATCTGGAGAGCATAAGGCCATCTACTTTATCGTATATAAGAGCTGTGAGCTTATAAATTTTGATACCTATAAAACAACAACCTTTGAACCACCTACCCAGTTTTGGAATGACTGGAAGTATTAAGTATTACCGTCTAAGCGCAATACTTAATACATCACTAAAGTGTTCAACCGGATAAAATTTCATCCCTTTTCTATGTCTTTCAGGAACCTCTTGTAAATCTTTTGCGTTGGCTTGCGGAAGAATGATTTCATTAATACCTGCACGTTTGGCCGCTAAAACTTTCTCTTTAATTCCACCAACAGGAAGTACTTTACCGGTAAGGCTAAGCTCTCCTGTCATCGCAACATTTCCTCTAACTTTTTTATTTTTTGCTAAAGAATATAACGCAAGTGCCATGGTAATCCCTGCACTAGGTCCGTCTTTTGGTGTTGCTCCGGCCGGAAGATGTAAATGCACTTCATGATTTGCAAGAAAATCAACACTGGCTTCAGCTTTTTTTACCTGAGCTACTGGCTTTTTTGTAACTTTCTTCTTAGCCTTAGTTTCTGGAACAGCGGCCAATTCATTTTGAAGTAAGCTTTGAACATAACTATAAGCAAGATTGGCTGATTCATTCATAACATCACCCATCTGACCTGTTAATTTAAAGCCTTTTCCTTTAATTGGTAATGTTTCTACAAAGAGAATTTCCCCCCCATAGGCAGTCCAAGCAAGACCAGTAACAATACCAGGGTTTAATGGTTTTTGAGCAACTTCAGATTGAAAAACCTTTGGCCCTAAAATTGTTTCTAATAATTTAGGTTCAGGTGAAAATTTCTTTTTAGATTTCATCGTAACTTTTTTGAGAGCAGCATAACGACATAGTTTTGCAACATATTGTTCCATCCGCCTAACCCCAGCCTCTCTAGCATAATCACTAATAAGTGTTTTTAACGTTTTAACACTTAATGAAAAGTCCTTGGTTGTTAGTCCATGCTTTTTTAATTGCTTCGGAATAACCCACTTGCTTGCAATTGATAATTTTTCTTCAACAGTATAACCACTTAATTCAATCAACTCCATTCTGTCTAACAACGCATCTGGAATCTCACCGACATAATTTGCCGTAGCAATAAAGAGAACTTTTGATAAATCAAATGGCACATCAAGATAATTATCTAAGAATGATTTATTCTGTTCCGGATCCAAAACTTCTAATAGCGCAGAGCCAGGATCTCCTTGATAACTTCTACCAAGCTTATCAATTTCATCTAACATTATGACAGGGTTATTTACTTCAACTCGTTTTAAAGCTTGTAATAATTTCCCCGGCATTGCTCCAACGTAAGTTCTTCTATGTCCTTTAATCTCTGCTTCATCTCGCATTCCCCCAAGAGAGAAACGATAAAATTTTCGTCCCAGAGCATTTGCAATTGACTGTCCCAATGATGTTTTACCAACCCCAGGAGGACCAGCAAGGCACAAGATAGTTCCATCATACTCGGGCTTTAATTGACGAACGGCCAGAAATTCTAATATACGCTCTTTCGCTTTTTCTAGGCCATAATGGTCTTTTTCTAATACTTTTTGCGCTTCTTTTATATCTGCGTTGTCCTCTGTCTTTTTATCCCAAGGAAGAGTCACCATCCAAGTTAAAAAAGTTCTCGTTATATTATACTCTGGAGATGAATCTGGTATTGACTCCAGCCGCTCCAACTCCTCAAGAGCAGAAATCTTTGCCTCTTCTGACATATTGATCTCTTCTATTTGTTCTTTAAACTTTTTAATCTCTTTTGATTTTTCATCTTCATCCATTCCGAGTTCAGAACGAATAACTTTTAACTGTTCTCTTAGAAAATATTCCCTTTGGTACTTATTAACTTTATCATTAACTTCATCAGTTATTTTCTTTTGGATATCAGCAACATCTTTTTCTCGTTTAAGGTAGACTAATAACTTTGCAAACCTTTTCTTAACGACAAGTGTTTCTAGAAAATCTTGTGCCTCAGGAACATCTAATGACAAAGCAAAAGCAACTAAATCGGCCAAAGAGCCAGGACTAGGAGAATTAAGCATGGCCAATTTCATTTCCTCGTTAAAATAAGGATTAATCTCACTTAATTTTTTCACCTGATTAATAACTGATCGTGTGTATGCATCTAACTCTTCATCTGCCTCTAAGATTTCTTCAAAGACATCTGCCTTAACTACGAGTAATGGACTCTCTTCTAAAAATTTTGATATCTTATATCTTTTTAGGCCATGAACAAGTAAGTTTACAGAGCCATCAGGTAACTTTAACTTTTTAACAACTTTACAATAAACCCCAACCTTATAAATATCCTTTGAAGTCAAATCAGCAACGTCATCAAAGGCTTCCATTTCATACTCTTCAACTGCATCATGATGAGTCTCTTCCGGCTCATCACCCACGACATAATCTTGTCCCTCTTTAAACTTAACAAGGTTTAAAGCAACATAACCAACCTGAGTAACCATCTCGTCAAGCTCAGACGTATACTTGTCTTCACTCAAAATGATAGGTGCAATCATTCCCGGAAAAATGGGGCTATTAACGATCGGAATTACTACCAATTCATTTGGTAAATCATTTATCGTTTGAATTTCAGAATTTAATTTTACTTTGTCTTTTGCAGACATAAGGTAATCTCCTATTTTTTAACATCAATAACTAAGCGGCCAGGACTTTCTAAATAAAAAACATCATAACTCACTTTTTTAGAGAACTTTAACTCCATGGATACATTATTTTTATCGATGGTAAAAAAATCAATATTTTTTAGAAACTTAATATTACGTAATTGTTTAACATTAGTTCCCATCGTTGTATTAAATAAATCAATATAAACACGATTTTCTTTACTCGCTATTTTTCCATATATTTTGGGTGGTTTTTTAGAAGAAAAATCAAAAACGATCCTTTCATATCCACGAGCTGGTATATAAGAGTTTCTTATTCCCATTAATTTTTGCGAGACAGGGTTTGCCTCCGAATGAAATACACCCTTATCAAAAAAGATTGATCGTTTGCGTGAAGATATTTTCCAAATTCTTTCTTGCAATAAGTCTTGTGTAAATCCTAATTGTACAAAACTAAACATTGCAAATAAGCATAATATTACGATTCGCATAAAACTCTTTCCTTGGTTTTAAATTTTACCTTTAAATAGTATAGAATAATTAGGATTTCGACAAAAAATTATGACTTATATTATTGATATTTAACAACATAAAAAGGCAGATAAAACCAAGTAAAAAGCTCCCCATTCCACCACTTGGCGGTCCTCCCACATCAATAGTTGCACAGCTCATGCTGAAGTTGCTCTCTGAGTTATAATCTGTTGCATCACCACTTAAGCTTGCCTCGTCTAGATGAGGTGAGGACGGATAAACAAGTGAACCTTCTTGGCAACTGCGATTATCAGTATACGGGTAAGTATCATGAGGATTAAGGGCCACAAAAGATCCCCCCTCATAACTCCCGACAGAGGAAGCAATGGTATAAATATTATTTTCATTAGTTAAAACGCTTGGAGCTGCAAAAATACTATATTGATCATCAGAACTAAGCTCTAGCGGATAAATTTTAATTGAAAAATAATTGTCACTAGTATTACTAGACAAGCTTAAATCAAAACTGAGATTAATAATCTTCTTCCCTGTTTCATCACTTAAAGATGTATACTCGGTCCAAGTAACTTCATCTGATCTCTTTACATAAACATCAAATTCAAAATTACTCCCAAAAGTACCTGCCGAAATATTCATTCTTGCTTTTAAATCTAAATGGTCATTGTTTTCAATATCAATGCTTCTTAAATCAAGAGAAAATTCATCAGGAGTTCCAGTAATCCCTGCTATAATTTCTTCTTGAGAAAAAAAGCCACTAAACAAAAGGTTGGTATCCTTTACGTTTTTACTAAGTTCAAATTGTCGATTAGTCGTTTTAAATTTATTTGCATAATAATTTGTATTCATGTTTTCATCACAACGAATTGTAATATCGCCTACATTTACATAATCAGCATCCTCACTTAAATAAAATATTTGGGGATAGCTTTTCTCTCTGGCACCACATCCCGTGAAAAAACTGGCCCTAAAACTATCTTGAACACATAACTTATTGTTTATATCCTTAAAATAGTCAGAGATTGATTGAATATTCCTTAGAGGAGAGATCATTATATAATAAGAATCATCGAC
>JABJPQ010000268.1 GCA_018663815.1 Halobacteriovoraceae bacterium
GTTTTGGAAGAAAGCCCATTTTAATGATTTCAATCTTTGGGCTTTGTGCCAGTTATATTTTATGGATTTTTGCCGGTAGTTTTACTCTTTTAATAATTGCCAGGTTTATTGGTGGTATTATGGGAGGTAATTTATCAGTGGCCACAGCAGTAGTTGCTGATGTTACCAACGAATCTAATCGCTCCAAAGGAATGGCGTTTGTAGGAATCGCGTTTGCTTTTGGGTTTATTTTTGGACCAGCGTTGGGTGGATTTTTAACACTGTATAATCCAATGGACTCTTTTCCTGAGTTGGTTAAGTTTGGTTTAAATCCATTTTCGTATGCTGCACTGTTGGCCGGCATTCTCAGTTTAGTGAATTTGATTATTCTTTTTTTCAAATTTGAGGAAACACTTGATATTAAAAAACAAAAGGTACAGCATCGCAGCTCCAATATCATTAAACTTTTTACTCCTCTTAAAGATCGAAATATTAACTACGTAAACTATGTCTACTTTCTTTTTATCTTAGCATTTAGTGGTATGGAGTTTAATCTAACCTTTTTAGCTGTTGAGAGGTTTAATTATTCCTCAATGCAAAATGCTTATATGTTTATTTTTATAGGCTTTATTATTGCCATAGTACAAGGAGGGTTCATTCGAAGAAGGGCCCATGACATCGGGGAGAAAAAAGTCGCACTCATTGGTATGTCCATTATTATTCCTGGTTTGTTTACCATTGCTTATGCATCCTCAGAGTTTACTTTGTATCTCGGATTATTTTTTCTCTCGGTTGGATCAGCTTGCGCAATACCGACACTGACAGCACTCGTTTCCTTGCTTACATCACAAAGTGAGCAAGGGCGAAGTTTGGGCATTTTTAGGGCCCTCGGTTCGCTGGGAAGAGTATTTGGCCCTATCATGGCCAGTGTCTTATATTGGAAAATGGGATCAACTATCCCTTATGTTTTAGGTGGTGTTTCAATCATTTTACCATTGTTAATACTGATACGTGTAGATGATCAACCTTAAAATAATCAACCCATCAAATCCTAAGTAATACCAGAGGCTATTTTTTTTACTTAAATAGAAACTTCCAAAATAGATTGGAATACTAACTAATAAGAAAGCTTCTGCTGTTTGCAAGTAATAAAAAATGGCATAGATAAAGTATAAGGAACACAAAATAATTTTAAATTTATCCTTTAACACTGTTGGAAATGATTTTATATTTTGCTTGATATCCGATGCTAGGTCTTTTAGCTCAAACGGGAGAGTGAGCAGTAAGATAAAGATAAAGCATTCGATTGTATCAAATAACTCAGCACTATCACTATTTAGTTTTGTGGCCATGAATGACCATACCAAAGCTATCAGTAGTGACTTTAAGTAAGGGATCGCCCGTAGCTCGAATTTATTAGTTAATATTTTCTCATAGAGCAAAGTTATTACTAGGCATAGAACCACAGTGGTGAAATTAATATGCTCATAAGCCTGTAAGCCTATAAAGATAAAAATACTTGAGATAAGTATTGATCCATAAAGGTAAAGATTATGATTTTTATAAAAAGTCACAATAGGTTCTTCTACAAAAAATCCTTTTTTAAAAGGAATGAATCTTAGCAGGTGATAAGAAAAATAAGTTCCTCCCAAAACAAAAAACATAGTTGCAATTGAAAAATTATAATTACTTTTGAGTGAATAAAATAAGTATAAAGATAAGGCGGCTACGGAGATAAAAAGGTTTGAATGAATAATAAAATTATAAAACTTTATCATTTGTTTTTTTATTTCTCTCTTTATTTTTAGTAACTCTTTTGTCATTCATATCATGAGAAAGATCGTGCTGGATAACATGATGTATTGCCAGTCTTAGTGTCTTGTAGAACCTTTTTGTTTTGTTCCAGTCTGAGTTTGGCAGTTCAAGTGTGTAAGTTGGTATATGTCTTTCATTTCCGGCCCAGTTTCCTAGGCTTCCAGGGAAAAAAGGATAGTTATTAACACGGTATTTTCCAGCTTTATCGCTCATTTGAATAAGAAGTTGTTCCCCAGAAGACTGTTTGCCATGTGATAGCGCTGGTCCATCATAGTCAATAAGGGTTAGAGGCGAGTGAACTGAAACTATTTTATTGGGTTTATATCTTTTAATCAGATTCACTTGAAAAATTGTTTCTTGCTCACTTAGAGACTTATATCCTGGAAATCTTCTTTTATCTTTTCCATATCGATTTACCCACATTTTTTTTGCTAAAGCATTCCAGTCTTTAGTTGGAAAATTACGGTTAACATCAATGCCTCTACCATTGGTTCTGGTGGGTTTTTTTCTGAAAAAGGAATCAGGTGTTACAATGGGAGCAACAATAACCAGGCCATCGCCAATTATGTGTGGATTTTTTTTAAGGTCAGCAATGACGTCAAAGCAAAATTTAATTGGTGTTATTTCATCTCCGTGGACACCACAAAGGATCATGGTGGTATTAAGAGGTTTTTGTTTATGTGCTTCTTCGTTACCAAAAGTATGCCAAACGATAGGATTTCCCCAGTGTGAGCTTCGGACATGATGCCAAGTATAATCTGAGCAATTTGATTTTCCCCATTTGTACTTCGCAAAATATTTATCAACCTTTTTACAATGATTAAGGACTTTCTGAGAATTCTTTCTTACAGGCTGAGTAGGGGGAGTCGTTGTTGATTTTGTAACAACTTCGACTTGGTTCGTTGAGGCTTTAAGTGTGGCTTTCGAAACCTCTTGGTTATCAGCATTCGAAATAGGACGAATTGAAGTACAAGAAATTGAGTTAATGAGTATAAGAGTTATAATTGTGTATGTTTTAATTTTCATTTTATTATTATATAGGAACTTAGACTGTTCTGTCTCATAGAATACATACTTTCCTGGTGATTATTGGTATCAGTGTGTAATTTCGTCCGATATTTCTAAATTGCCATTATTTTTTGCCAAATAGCTAAACATTTTTAGAGTTGCACCGATATGGAGGTAGATGAAACCATTGGGAGCCAAATTATGTTAACAAGCTTTAAAGAATTTAAATTTTTTCAATCATTTAGAATACCTCTAGAGTCAAAAGACGAAGTACGTTGCATGGTTGAGTATGAAGACGAGCTTGGGAAGTATAAAGCCATTATGGATGGTGAATTAGAGGATACATCTATCACTGGTCTAGGCTTTAAGACTAAGTCTAGGATTAAAGTTGATACTAATGTTCGCTTTTCAATTCAGTACAAACGGCTGCGCATTGAAGTTGAGGGAGTGATTGTTAGGTCATTTGGCTATCAGCCAGATCAAACCAATGAAACAATGCTTTACGGTGTTGAGTTAGATGAAGACGATTTTCCACAAATGAAACGATTTATAGAACAATATGTGCTTGGTTTTTCACCTGATAGGGCCAGAGACTGTATTACTACCATGGCCATATCTGAACGTTATAAACGAGCGACGGAAGGATTTGAGATCTTTTCACTTATGCTTTCATTATTTAAGGATATTACGGCCTTTGGTTCTCAGGAAACATTCTTACAAAGCATGTTAGAGGAGATCTCGCGTATTTTAAATGCCCAAAGAGCGTCGATCTTTTTAATTAATTCACAAACAAATGAGCTTGAAGCTGTTGCTGCCTTAGGAATTGATAGAGGTCAATTAAAATTTGATTATCGAAAAGGCATCGCAGGTTCGGTTTTTACGACAGGAGTTCCTTTAAATATTGATGCTCAAACAGATAAAGTACGATTTTCTCAGGATATGGATAAAAAAACAGGCTTTGAAACTCGCTCTATATTATGTAATCCCATCTCAAACAGAGATGACAAGGTTATTGGGGTTATCGAAGTACTTAATAAAAGAAATCAAGACCGTTTTACGGAAGAAGATGAAAAAACAATGAAGGTTCTTGCTTTGATTTTTTCATCGGTCTTTCATAACTACAATCCTATTTCGGAAAAATCTTTGATTAGAAGGTTTTCAACTCCGTATGATAGAGAATTTGCTTATATTGGAAAATCAACCAGTACGAATGAGATTCGTAGGTCAATCGTTAAGTTAAAAGATATTGATTCTCCACTTTTAATTCAAGGGGAGTTTGGAGTTGGGAAAAAGCTACTAGCTAGAATTGTTCATAATGAAGGTAAAAGAGGTCTTAACAAATTTTTTATCTTGTCTTGTAAAGGGGTAAGTGAAAAAGAAATAGATCGAAAAATTTTTGGAGATGAGAACAATAAAAGCGTTCTTGAGGAATGCCAGGGTGGGACAGTTGTTTTTGATGAAGTTAGTTTTTTAAGTCTGGATCAACAAATGAAGCTTTTGAGAGTTTTAAAAGAAAGAAGGCTTCCTAATAGTAATTACACAATTGATGTTAGAGCCATTTTTACTGCTGGACAGGACTTGAAAAAGATTGCTCAGCTTGAAGATTGTTTTAATTTTGAGTTGTATAATTATATGCAAGAGTCAATACTTATGGTTGATCCGCTACGAAAAAGACCAGATGATATTGAACCTCTTACCTCATATTTTTTAAGAAAAGAATGTCGCAAACAAGGTCTATTGCTTAAAGAATTTTCTAAAGAAGTACTAGATCAATTAAAACAATACGATTGGTCAGGTAATGTTATTGAGCTTGAGCAAGCTGTACAAAAAGCTGTTCTTTATAATCCTAAAGCACATGTTATTAGTAAACTTAATAAAACTGGGGCGACTCCTGTAATAGATCTCTCCCAATCTGGTATGCACGGGCTAGATAATATCCCACATGCGAGAGATTTTAATCTTGCTTTAAAAGATCGTGTCTCATTAGTGGAAAGAGAGATGATACTTGCTGAAATTAAGCGTAATAAGGGAAACAAGTCTAAGGCCGCTAAAGAGATGGGAATTTCTCGAGAAGCACTTAGGAAAAAATTACTGCAATCTGATCATATCATCGAAGGCTTACAAGCAGATGACTCAGATATAAAACAAGCGGCCTAGGAAGAATATATCACCTAGGTTTTTGACCTTAATCCAATCACTAATATATTCCGATAGTTATTCTATATAAGGAATAATTAGTGATTAATCTATTTAGTTTATTTGAAAACTTTAAGTTATCTGACAGCGCGGATATAATCATCGTATCGATAATTCTCTATCGTTTTTTTTCCATTATTCAAGGAACGAGAGCGGTACAAATCTTAGTTGGTACTGCGGCCATTACAACCCTTTATTGGTTTAGCTTAACTTTTGAGTTTTATTCTTTAAATTGGCTCCTAAAAAGTTTTATTGATTATTTCTTTGTCATTTTGATTATTTTATTTCAAGAACAAATACGTTCGGCGCTTGCAGCTCTTGGGCAGACACGTTGGTTTGGGCGAAAAAAAGAGGGCTATCTTAATATTCAAATTGAAGAAGTTATAACGGCTTGTATGGCCCTTAGTCGGGAAAAAACGGGAGCACTTATTGTTTTTGAACGAATATATGGACTCCTTAATCACTCCTCAACGGGAACAAAGCTAGACTGTAAAATACATTCAGACATTTTATACACACTCTTCCAGGTGAATTCCCCCTTACACGATGGAGCAATCATTCTCTCTCAAAATAGAATTCAAGCTGCTGGGTGTTTCTTACCCCTTTCTAAAAATGTAGAGCTGGATCGGCATTTTGGTACTAGGCATAGAGCTGCATTGGGGATCTCAGAAATAACTGATGCCTTGGTGATTATTGTTAGTGAAGAAACCGGTAAAATGAGTACATGCATTAATGGACAATTCTATGAATGTGATACTGAAAAAGAATTGCGCAAGCAACTTCGAATTAACCTTGTTCCTTCAGGTCGAAAAATTAATCGTTTAGCTAAAAACAAAGCAGTAAATTTATGAAAGATTTTTTCCTAAGTCGTAAGTTTTTATTAAGGATCTTTTCTCTGTTCGCGGGATTATTTATTTGGATGTACGTTGTTAGTTCCTCAGAACTTGAGATCTCAAAAAATATCCCTATTGAAATTGAATTGCCAAAGTCTATGGCCATTAAAAATGATATCTCCCATGAAGTACTGTATCGATTAAAGGGGCCAGCTCTATTTGTTCGAAAATATTTGGAAACTCAAAATAAAATTGTGATAAAAAAAGAAGACTATTACCAGAAGCGAAGATCACGTTATCATATTGCTCTTGATCAATTTTTAGCTAAATTACCTTTGGGGGTAGAGTTAGTTCAAACACAGCCCCCACAGTTAACTCTTGTGTTGGAGCGAGCAAGAAAGAAACGAGTATCCATAAAACCCGTTTTTGCTTCTCATATTTCAGAGAAGTACAAATTAAAAAATTTAAAAGCTTTTCCTGCAACAGTGTTAGTTAGCGGACCATCTAGTTTAATTAATAATTTAAAATTTATCGAAACTAAGCTGATTGAAGATATCGATACAAATAAGGGAACCTCCTTTTTAGTAGATCTTGCCCTGCCAGACTCTAGAATCACCTTAAAAGACTCTCAGGTGAATGTTACTTACACACTGCAGTCAAGGAATATTGAATTTACTTATAATGAGATCCCTATTATATTTCAGAGTACTAGGTTAATAAAATCTGCGACACCAAAAATGGTCAAAATTATCGTTAAAGGTGAGGAATCTAAGCTTAAGTCTTTAGGTCGTGACTCCATTCAAATTGTTGCATTGGTACCTAAAAATAAAAGAGGAAAATTAGACGTTGAGCTCATCGTTGAGCTGCCTGAGGGAATAAGTCTAGTGAGTTTAACACCCAAAACCGTTAAACTTGAGTTGGAGAATTTATGAATAAGAGAAAACTGTTTGGAACAGATGGAATGAGAGGGCGTGCAAACGTTTATCCAATCACGGGAGAAGTAGCTTTTGCTCTTGGTCGTGCCGTTACTGCTTACTTTCAACGTTCAACCAAAAATAAAATGCCAATCATAATTGTAGGAAAAGATACACGTTTAAGTTGCTATATGCTTGAGCAGTCGTTTTCTGCTGGTGTTTGTTCTCAAGGTGGTCGAGTCATTTTGACTGGGCCTCTTCCAACTCCAGGAGTTGCCTTTGTTACGCAATCAATGCGAGCAGATGCAGGGGTCATGATCAGTGCTTCACATAATAAGTATTACGATAATGGAATTAAAATTTTTGATCGTGTTGGGCATAAGCTACCAGATGAAGCCGAATTAGAGCTTGAGCAGATGGTGTTAAACTCAGAACTTATTCCTAAAAAACTAGATGATGAACTCGGTCATGCTAAACGGCTCGATGAGGTTGTAGGACGATATATTGTGAAGGTTAAACAAGCACTCTCAAGTGAGTATAGTTTAGAAGGAATGCGACTCGTGATTGACGGAGCGAACGGAGCAGCTTACAAAGTTGCCCCTATGGTTTTTCAAGAGCTGGGAGCAGAGGTGATCATTATTGGTGGCTCACCAAATGGAACTAATATCAACGAAGGTGTTGGAGCGCTACATCCTGAACTCTGTGCAGAAAAAGTAAAAGAGTACCGGGCTGACCTTGGAGTTTGTCTTGATGGTGACGGTGATAGACTCGTTATTATAGACGGTAATGGAAATAGTGTTGCAGGAGATAAGCTTATTGGTATTTTGGGTAAGTTTCTTATTGAAACAAACCAGCTTGGAGGCAATAAAGAGGTTGTTGGAACTGTCATGAGTAATTTTGGCTTAGAAAAATTTATCAATAGTATAGGTGGGACTTTTCACCGAACTCAAGTTGGAGATAGATATATTGTTGAAAGAATGCTAGCTCAGAACTCTGTTTTTGGGGGGGAGCCAAGTGGACATATTATTTTCAAAAGCTTTGCAACTACTGGTGATGGTATTTTAGCAGCACTAAAAGTTATTGAATGTCTGAAATTTTATGGAAAATCTCTTCATGAATTATCCAAAGAGATTACTCTCATGCCCCAAGTTTTAATTAATGTAAAAGTTAAAGATAAAAAAGATTTTTCAGAAATCCCAAGCTTAAAAAAGGTGATGGACCAAGTAGAACAAGACCTTGCTGGTTCTGGCAGAGTACTGCTGCGTTATTCAGGAACTGAAAATCTTGCGAGAGTAATGATAGAAGGTGAAAATGAGGACGTTGTTCAAGCACAGTGTCAAAAGATAGCAGATGTTTTAAAAGCAGAAATTGGAGAGTAGTGTGAATCAACCTGTTAGACTCGGTGTAAATATTGACCATGTGGCCACTTTAAGGCAAGCAAGAGGCGAACAATATCCAAGTATTATAGATGCCGCAAGGTGTGTGCTTGATTCTGGAGCCGATCAGATAACTATTCATCTTAGAGAAGATCGTCGTCATATACAGGATTTTGATGTGCCTGCCGTTCAGCTGGTAACACAAAGGTATGGGGTTCCATTAAATCTCGAAATAGGAGTTAGCCAAGAAATTCTTGAAGTTGCAATAAATACGAAGCCTCAATGGGTTTGTATTGTTCCAGAAAAGCGTGAAGAAAGAACAACTGAGGGAGGGCTAGACTTTCTAAGCTCTGAGCATTTTAAAAAGGTACAAAATTTTTGTCTTCGATTGCGGCAAGAGTGCCCAAATACAAAAATCTCCCTTTTTGTAGAGGCTGATCCTGAGACGTTAAAAAAGTGTATTGAACTTAAAGTTGACGCTGTTGAAATACATACTGGTGAGTTTGCAATTGATTATAATCAAGGGGAAAAATACACCTCTCACTTACAAAAATATGAACAAGCTCATCAACAGCTATTACCAGCAGGAATTGGTTTTCATGCTGGACATGGGCTAACTGATGAAAGCTTGAAAATTTTAATAGAACAAGGACTTTTTATTGAATACAATATTGGTCACTGGGTGATTTGTGATAGTCTTTTTTGGGGACTAGAAAAATCAGTAAAAAAGTTAAAAGAGATAATTAATAGAGGATCACTATGAGAATTGTTTCCGTTGAAGAGATGAAACATATTGA
>JABJPQ010000180.1 GCA_018663815.1 Halobacteriovoraceae bacterium
AGATATGTACAAAAGAAGCCTCCTTTTTACACTCCAAAATGAATAAAGTTCAGTTAGTAAGCTCTGACAATAAAATGTGGATATTAGGAGGGGCCATTGATTCAAATATAGCACTCTCTAACTATCCAATTTCATTACCTCGTCAGTGCTATAAAGTAGAAAAAATGAAGAAAAACTCGCATAAGTTTAAAAATAGAAGAGTTGAAAGTGAGCATTATAGGCTTTACTTAACTGAGAAGGATTATATCCAACTTGAAAAGCGGAGTATTCTATTACTAAAGAGTTAGATCAATAAAAAATCGAATCTTAAAGGTACCAGCAAATATAGGGTTAATTTCCAGTAAAAGTCCCTTGTAGTGCTACTATTTTACATCCATAACTATTACAAAATTTTCCAAAACCATCTGATTATTTGTTATAACGTTGAAATGTTACGAGTTTTAAAAACATTTATACTCACCAGTTCATTGATTACGATGCTCTCATCACATGCAATTTATAATGGAGTTGAGCATAGTAATTTGAAGACTAGTTACGTCTATAAAATTGAAATGGAACAA
This sequence comes from Halobacteriovoraceae bacterium, assembly GCA_018663815.1. Taxonomy (GTDB): domain Bacteria; phylum Bdellovibrionota; class Bacteriovoracia; order Bacteriovoracales; family Bacteriovoracaceae. Next base: position 561 of record JABJPQ010000180.1, read on the forward strand.
GATGGCCATGTCGATTACCCGTGTTCTTCCACTATCATTAGTGAGCATTCTTTTTTAACAGCTGCACATTGTGTGGACCGATTGGATATTAATAAAGATATTTACATAAACGTTAATGGGGACCGGTTCAAAGTAGAAAAACTTTATATTCCAATTGCTTACTTTGATGCCTCTAAACTATATATTCAAAGCTTTAATACTCCAGATGAAGTTAAGAACCATCAACATTTAGCCCTATTTGATATTGCCATTGTGAATGTGAAACTACCTTTACCACAGGGATATCGCACTGTTGAACTTTTGTTTAACGAAGTAAGCTTAGGTTCAAAGGTTTTAGCAACTGGTTATGGTTTTACAATGTATGACTTTGAAAAAGAGAGTTTTTATAATAGTCCTACTGTCCCTTATGAGAGGAATTTAGATTTAGAAACTCTGGCAAATGGAGTTTATATAGTAAAGGGGAGAGACTTAGCTGATTTTATAACTGCACCCGGGGACTCTGGAGGGCCATTACTTCTAGAGGGTACAAACAAACAAGTAGGTATACTGCGAGGAAGTTCGGCAACTGATTCGAGTTCAGCATCAATTTATACTCCCATTTATTTACATCAGAAATTTATTCAATTATTTTCAAAGTAATTGAATCCAAAATAAAATTTATCATTCTCCTTGATCAGAAATTACGATCTAATATAGAGACTATGAAAGCTGATCTAAATACTTTTGGGAATAAGCTTGGTTGCTTAAATGGGATACTTTGCTAAAATTTACTGATCTGAGGGGATTAATTGTGAAAAAAATGATTGGATTAGTATTAATGTGTTTTACTTTAGTTTCTTGTAATGGCTCAAGTGGATCGGATGATGATACTGGGCTGATAAGAAAACCAGAGGGATGTCGACAGGGTTTTTTAGCCTCTGCTTGTTTGCCGGCAGCTGATTGGCTTGTGAAAATTAATAAAGCTAATTTTCCACAGAATGTTTCTTTCAAGGTGGATCGCCAAGAACTGTTTAATGAGTGCTCTGGGGATACTTCTCCATTTGTATTAACTCGTGGCGTGCCTGTGTTGTTAGAGGCGGAAAGGTTTATTTATCTAAGCGGAAAGTTTATAAAAATAGAGTTGATTGATCTTGGAAGTAATTGTTTAGGTAAAGAAGTTTTTTATTCTGCGGAAGAACAAAGGTTTGAGATGTCTGGTTCTGGAGTTGATAGGCTAGTAGAAATAATTATTGATTAGTTTTATAGTATCGACAATGAGCACTAAGTTATGCCGACAACTTATTGGATTTTTTCCTCCAAGAGAAAAATATGAATTAAAGGATTGTAGACATGGTAGAGGCTTGGGATTGGCCATCCCTTTTAACTGGATTAGGATTATTTCTTTTTGGAATGTCTTTACTTGAGAAAGCATTACAAAGTCTATCAGAGAGAAAATTTAAACAATTTTTACGTAAGAATACAGCGTCTACTTTTGGTGCAGTGAAAAGTGGTGCCTTTATTACGGCCATCCTTCAAAGTAGTTCTTTAGTTTCATTGATGTCCTTAGCTCTTGTTGGAGCAGGTGTTATTTCTTTTAAGAGTGCCATTGGAATAGTCTGGGGATCAAATTTAGGAACGACTATAACGGGATGGCTTTTTACTTTAATTGGTTTTAAATTAAAGCTCGGAGGGTTTGCGTCTATTTGTATTTTTGTTGGTGCTTTGGTTAGTCTCACCTCGAGTAAAGGAAAGAGGCTCTTAAGTTTTGGACATTTTTGCTTTGCTTTTGGAGTACTCGTTTTAGGTTTATCGTTAATGAAAACAACCATGATGAGCCTTTCACAAGAATTTAAACTTTCAGAGTATACTCAATTGGGACCTTACCTCTTCTTTCCCATAGGGGTTCTTTTAACTGCAACAATTCAATCTAGTTCAGCAACGATGGTTCTTGTTCTTAGTGCTTTAAATTCGCAAATTGTTAGTTTACCTCAAGCCTTTGCCATTATAATAGGCTCTGATATAGGAACGACGATAACTATTTTTATCGGATCTATCAATGGAATTTCAGCCAAGAAAAGAGTTGCTTGGTCTCACTTTCTTTTTAACTGTTTTAACAGTATACTTTTTCTAATTCTTCTTTTTCCGCTTACTTCTTTTACAGAGCAATTACTTGGGCCAGAGTACCTATTATATGGATTGGTTGGTTTACATACTGTAATGAATTTTACAGGAATTCTTATTTTAGGTGGTTTTTTGGAAAAAATTTCTCTTTGGCTAGAGAGACTAATTCCGGATAATATGCCCTTATATGCGAAGTTTATTCACCAAGCTAAAGGTCGTTACCCTCAAATTGTTACTGAGGCCGTTAGAAATGATGCAAGGCTGCTAATTTATAAAGTTGTAGGGTTTTCACTAAGAGGATTTGGGTTTTATGAATGTCCAGATAACTGGAGTTATAAGAAGTGCCCAGTCATAGGAAAGAATTTTCTTGAACAGTATGATCAATTAAAACATATTGAAGGCGAGGTTCTAGATTATTATCTTCAATTTCAAGTTGAAAGTGATCAAGAACATGATAATAATTCATTGTATCTATATGTTGAATCAATTAAAAAATCACTTTCCTCTGCTAAACATTTAAAGGATATTCATCATAATATCGAACGCTTTTCTAATTCAGGAAGAGATAAAGTTTATGATTTTTATCTAGAAATTCGTAATATTAATGTGCAGTTTTACGAAAGAATTTTGGAAATTATTGATAGTGAAGATGGTTTGACAATAGAGCAGCTTGATAAAGTGTTTACTTTTAATCGTGAACAAAATGATAACTTGATGAATAAAGCTTATACCTTATTACAAAAACATGAAATTAAGAAGCTTGAAGCGAGTACATTGTTACTTCTATTAAGAGAAATATATTCTTCTAATAAAGGATTATTGCTAGCGGTAAAGGATTTGCATTTTACCATTTGAGTGGTCTTGGGAATTTATTGTTTACTCACAACAACTGTTTTTATTAAACTAACTTTGCCCCGCTCAACTCTCACCTTTATACTTCTGGGTTTTATTTCATCACTTTCGATCACAAACTCTAATTCATCAAAGTTAGAGTCATTACTTAGCAAAGAACCTTTAATTAAAAAGATGGCCTTTCCATCCTCTAATCGAATCGGACTGGGGGTATATCGCTCTCCCCAGTGGCGAGTGATATCAATTGTATTGCTTTTTTTAATCATTAATTCAAT
>JABJPQ010000192.1 GCA_018663815.1 Halobacteriovoraceae bacterium
AACATATCTATTCTTTCCTCTCCTTCTTGAATCAAAGGATGTCCATAAACTTCTAATATTTCTGTTAACGTTTCAAGCAAAAGAAGATCTTTTTTCACAGTCAATAATTCACCCATAACAAATCAAAATAACTTAAGCATAAAAGTATGACCTTACATCAATCTTGACAATTATCAATTTCCAAATGCAGACATTGACTTCCCCAACGTAACCGAAGAGAGATTTATAAATATTTTTAAGATATATAACTAACAGCAAAGGCTTTAGCATAAAGAAAACCCTGATTCATTTCAACATTACAGCGACTATACCCCAAGATTTTTGAGGAATTTAATCAAACATATCTTGTAATTTTTTGTATTTATCCTTCATGTAAATCAACACTCTTGGAGAGTTTCTTTTTTCGAAATGATAAATGAACTCCACCCAGTTTTCTTGCAAAGATAAATTCTTACTAACCTCGATTACCTTTCATTTTTTTATTTTGATTAGCTTTGCTCGTAATGAGTCAGTTCACAAACAAAGTAATTTGGATTACAGGTGCTACTTCAGGAATTGGAGAAGCATTAGCATATGCGCTTTCTGAAAAAGGAGCAAAATTAATTCTCTCTGCTCGAAGAATAGAGGAATTGGAAAGGGTTAAGTCAAACTGTAAAGGTGAAGCTTTGGTTTTACCGCTTGACTTGTCTAAAATGGAGGGATTTGAATCATTAACACAAAAAGTAATTACACATTACGGAAGGATTGACTACCTCATCAATAATGGTGGAATTAGTCAACGATCTGAAGCTTTTGAGACGCCATTAGAACTCGATAGAAAAATAATGGAAGTCAACTATTTTGGAAATATCGCTTTAACAAAAGCTGTTCTACCACAAATGCAAAAACAAAAAAGTGGGACTATTGTTCCAATTAGTAGCTTGAGTGGAAAGTTTGGTTTCTTTTTACGTTCAGCCTATTCTGCATCCAAATTTGCTTTGGTTGGTTTTTATGAATCTCTTCGTTTAGAGGAAGAGAAAAACGATATAAAAGTATCTATTGTTTTTCCTGGATTTATTAAAACTGACATTTCTAAAAATGCGTTATCTAAAGACGGTGAAAGTACTGGTGAAATGGACAACAATCAAAACCAAGGAGTGACGGCTGAAAAATGTGCTCAACAAATTATTCGCGGCTTAGAGAAAAATAAATTGGAGATTAAAGCAGGAGCAGGAGAGTTAAAAGCAATTACTATTAAGCGGCTGTTTCCTAAACTGTTTCACAAGATTATTCGAAAGAAGAGTCCTCAGTAAATTGTCCTTATGCCGGACAGGCACTTCCTTTTTTTCTTGACAAAAAAACAAAGGAAAAAAGTCAAGGCTGTTAAAACAACCCGTAAAACTATAATCCTCAACGCTAAAGTGCAAAAACTCGCTCCGCTCAAACAACTTGCACTTTTTTACGCTTATTGCGGTTTAGTTTATCGGAACATTTTTAAGGCCAAACTTAAATTTATTTAGTAATTCTATCTCTAAACAAATTAAACTCTTCAAAAAGCTGGTCAAAACTTTCTAGCTCGAAGTAAAGTGTTTGCACAACATCCGTTTTAAACTCTGTATTTATAACTCGATCTAAATCAAAGGGAATAACCTCTACATTTGCACTTAGGCTATGAATTGTTTCACCAAAAGAAGAGCAAATTCCAGCTCCATAAACCTTTAAACCGTTTTCATAAATTAAACCAAATTCAATGGTAAACCAGTACAACCTTTGTAACTGAATAACAACTTTTTCATCATCAATAAACTCAACACCTAAATCACCAAAGTCTTTCATGAACTGAGCAAACTTTGGGTCTGCCAATAGTGGTGTATGGCCAAAAACATCGTGGAACATATCTGGTTCTTCCAGATAATCTAATTGATTCATTTTTCGAACCCAAGTAGAGGCACTAAATTTTCTTTGGGCTAAAAGCCGGAAAAAATCTTCTACTGGAATTAATCCAGGCACCACTTCTATAGACCACCCTGTTGACTCTGTTAACTTGGCATTCATTAGATTGAAATCAGGAATTTGCTTTGAATTTAGAACACCTTTCATTAGCCCCAAACAAGACAAATACTCTGTACAACTCTTATCTTGTAAATTCTCTACTTGTCTTTCAAAAAGGGTTTTCCACACTAATTGATCTTCTTCTTTGTATAGATTGTACTCTTGTTTCATTTCGTTCAAAATTAAAAATTTTCAGCTAATGCCTTAACTTGTTTTAGTTGCTCAAACAATAGACCACCTTCTATATGACTTAGGGTTTGTTGACCATCAGAAAAAGCTATTTCTGGGGTTTCATGTGTTTCAATAATAACACCATCTGCACCAGCAATAATTCCGGCCATAGCCATCTTCCCAACATGCTTACGTATCCCTATTCCGTGAGAAGGGTCAATAATAACTGGTAGGTGTGATTTCTCTTTTAAAATTGGAATTGCGTTTACATCTAAGGTATTTCGATAGGCTTTTTCAAAAGTCCTGATTCCTCGCTCACAAAGAATAACTTTTTCATTTCCATTCGAAAAAACATATTCCGCACTTTGTAACAACTCATCAATAGAACCAGATATTCCCCGTTTTAACATTACCGCTTTATCTACTTTTCCGAGTTCATCCAACAAATTGAAATTTTGTGAATTCCGGGCACCTACTTGAAATATATCTATATAATCAAGCATAGGTTCAATTTGAGAAACCTGCATGACTTCTGTGATAATTTTAATCCCATTCTCTTTGCAGTGCTTGTAGAATATCTTTAGCCCTTCTAATCCTAAGCCTCTAAAAGAATAAGGAGAACTTCGCGGTTTATAAACGCCACCTCGCATTATTTTAATGCCATTTTCAACCAAAAACTGAACAGTAGTTTCGATTTGCTCTTCACTTTCGATGGAGCACGGACCAGCCATAATAGCTAGCTCACTCCCTCCTATTTTAACACCATCCCCCAAGTCAACTACCGAGGGATTCAGCTTCCATTTTTTAGAAACCAATTTATAATCATCGGTCACTCGATGAATATCTTTGATACCCTCTAACGAGCCTATATTACGAATATCAAAGTCTGCTTTACCCGTTGCAACCAAATAGTCTTGAAATTGCGTTTTAACAGGTGCCGTTTTGTATCCAAGTTCTTGAATAATTACATCTAACTTTGTTCGGCTCTCTGCTGATATGCTTTTTTCTAATTGTATAATCATTGTAGTAAATCTTTATTCTTAGTGTTATTTCAAACTAGTTTGTTTTATTCATACTCTAATACCTTCAACAAATGAGCGGATTTTACTACCCAATACTTCGTCTTTCGACAATGCTTTAATAAAAGCACTTC
>JABJPQ010000069.1 GCA_018663815.1 Halobacteriovoraceae bacterium
AGATTAGAAAATTATGATGGATATAATGATAAGATTGAAAAGATGGTGATTGTACTACACGAGCATATAACGGAAAGTAAAAAACATGTAAATTATCAGAGTGCTTATACGGAGTATTTTAAGCATATATATCCCACGAGAGACACCCTTGCAAAAGCATCAGACTACTCATGGGAAAAGTTAACCCCAAAACAAATTAAAAAGATGGTAAAGAAAATGAAAAAATGATTTATTTTGCTTGTAACGATTTTTGCTTCAGATACATTTGCTACCCGAATCGAATGTACCACCAAGCTCACTAGCGGTAGAACTAACAACGCAAACCCTAAAGAAACTTGGTGTGGACCAATCAATATGAACATCGCCCATAATGGAGTGAAGTATCGTCGCACGACTCAACATTGTAGCAAAGTTCAGGTTGAACTTTTTAGTATCAAAGCTAACGACGAACAAAAATTTGTTGCGAATTGTGAGAAAATCTACCGACGTGATTGTTATATGGTAGGTATACGTGACACTTCCAATCGTGAAGGATTAGGGTACTTGAGTGCGCATACAACTTTTGAGAGTATCGAGGCCATACCAGATACTTTCAATGTGACTGCTCATGCTTATGGGCGTAATATGGGAATGCCAGAGCCTGGAGTGCGCGCTTGGTTAGATCTTAATTGTCGAGTTCGTCATTAGATTGTAGGTAAGTAACTCTAACTTAACAAAGGAGTTACTTATATATTAATTCAATGGCCTAGATAAATATGACATAGGTTTTAAAATTTTGATACTCAATGAGCTTATTGATGCTACAAAACACTATGAGAAAATCACTAGAAGCAATAATTAAACCTATGTCGAGAACTGAGTTTCTTGATAATTACCTTAATAATACCCCTGTTGTGACTCACGGACTGCTTGAAGCCTTTTCAGAGCTTACAGAGTTACCTTTTTTGAAGTCATTAGATAGTCTTCTAGGTACTTGGCCGACTCAGGTCACTGCTTACCTACCTGGTATTGCTGATGAGGGAAATTCTAAAAAAGTAACGACTGCACAAGCTAGAGAGCTTTTTCATGCAGGCCACGGACTGTGCTTCGATGATGCAAATAATTTTTCACCTTTGCTGACTCAATGGCCAGAAGCAATAAGAGCTGAGCTTGGGTTATCAGCACTTACTTACAGTAGAAGCTTAATCTACGCGATTAAAAAGGGAAGGGGGACCGCCGCTCATTTTGATCAAAATATAAATTTTGTCATACAAATTTCTGGAACAAAGAAGTGGTGGATCGCGCCTAATATACATGTTGATAATCCGTTATCTAGGCACACGATTGGAATTGATATAGATCCAGAGCTTGCAAGTTATGTCAATTGTACTATGCCAGAATCATTTCCAGATAAAGCCACTGAATATACACTAGAACCGGGCTCAGTTCTATTTGTTCCCCGTGGTTCATGGCATAAGACAGAGGCCACCTCAGATGCAGTCTCACTTAACTTTACTTTTACGGCACCTAGTTGGATTGATATTTTAACCACGGCCATGCGTGGACGTTTGGCACAATCGAGTAATTGGCGAGAAACAGCAGACTTTGTAACAGATGATCAGCTCTATGCTCAGGCCATAGAAAAATTTGATATTTTACTTTTAGAACTTGCCCATGATATTCCAAGCTGGAGAGCAAGAGATATTTTAAATGCAACAGAGATGGGTAACCTCCCTTCTTAATTTAAATGTTGTGAATACCTGTAGTGATTGAGATTAAATACAAGGATAAAAAATGAGTAAATTAAAAGTTTCATTAGTTAAGTATGATATGGACAAGACTAAGAAGCGCAAAAGAAAAGACTTACTGGTTGACGGAAAATCTGAAAATGACGTCATTGCTAAATTAGAAAAAATCCATAAAGGTGAAAAAGTTGTAACCATTCATGAAATCATCTGGGATGAAAAGCACAATGCTGAAAGTCTTGTTGATGAACAATTGAGACAGTCACGCCTTTTTACCGGTGCAGTTAAATTCTTCAATGATGAAAAAGGTTTTGGCTTTATTGTTCCTGATGAAGATCTAGAAGATGTTTACTTTCATAACAGTGCAGTTGAAGGATCAGGCATTCAAGAGATGGATCAAGTCGAGTTTGAAATAAGTGAGAGTCCTAAAGGAATTTGTGCCATTCGAGTAAAGATTCTTAAAAAAGATCAGTTATCTGTTGAGTAAAGTGTCTCTATATGTTTTGTATTTTCTTCAAGATTAGGTATGTACCGATATTCATAGAAATGATATTTTTTAAATTTCTTAGAATTAAACGGATAGTAAATAAAAGCAAAAACGACACCTACAAAAAATCCAAAATAATGAGCCGTATAACTTGTTTGTGGGGCATAACTTGTTGGAATTAGCAAAATTAAAAAAAGTGCAATGATATTTATTAAGCGTCTGAAAAAGGTAATTCTTTGTTCTATAAAAAGATAAAGTATCAACCAAAATCCCCACAAAAAATAGATTACACCACTGATTCCTACAATAGTAATATTTAAACTAGAATTATAGAGAACAAAATAATTTATAAGCGCTCCTGTAATGATGGTCGCAAGAAAGGTTAGAAACTGCCCATAAAAGGCACTGACAAAATAACTTAGGAAAACTAACATCATTGAGTTAGAGAGTAAGTGTTCTAGATTGCCATGAACAAAGGTGGTGGTAAATAAGCGCCAATATTCACCTGACTCAAATACTTGAGATTTTTTAGCGGCTAAAAATGGAGCTAATGCATTCATGTCATGCCAATGAAAATTACTTAAAATAATTGAGAGTAATAACAAAAAAATTGCGGTTATTTTCGCATTGGGATAGCGAGGATGATTTAAATAGGTTTTAACTAGCTTAGATTCAATTGTCATAGGCACAAGATGGTGTGGTAATATTACTTGTCAAGTAACAGGCATATAAATTGATTAACTCGCTATAACAAGGATAAAAGTGATACTAAGACTCACAAGTCATTGCCGAAATTAGATGAGAAAAATTATTATCACTTCCAATAACGATTATTTGATCGCCTAATTTTATGATTTCATCTTTATGGGGAGCAAAGATTCTTTTTCCATTTTTACGTCGAATCCCTACCACTAGGACACCCTGTTCTCTTAGCTTGATGTCTTTTAGTGCCTTACCTGAACAAAACATATTTTCTTCCACTAAAATATCGGCCATTTGATATTCTGTAGTTCCCTCATCGCTAATTATTTCAAGAAAGTCAGCTACTGCTGGATTGATTATACTCTGGGCAATTTTAAGTGAAGCTTGGGTATAGGGAGAGACAATTTTATTGGCCCCTGCTTTTAATAATTTGGGAATTGTTGAGTCATCAAATACTCTTGAAATAACTCTTATATCTTTATTTAAAGATTTAGCTGTTAATGTTATAAAGACATTTTCTGCGTCAGTAGTGACGGTAGTGACTAATCCTTTGGCCTTCGCAATACCGGCGTCATTAAGCACAGAATCATCAGAAGCATTTCCTATAATAAAGTACTTTTCATTAACCTTTAATTCTTCTGCAAGATCAGAATTATTTTCAACAATAACATAGGACATTTTATTCGTTTTCATTTCTTTGGCAATCAACTTACCCATTTGGCCATAACCACAAATGATAGTGTGCTTTTTTAGTTTTAATATATCTTTGATCATCTTACCTCTCCCCAATAATTCCTTAAATTGCATATCAATAATAAACTTGAAAATTAGCGCCAAAAAGTAAGCCATATGACCTACTCCTCCAAGTATTAAAAAAATTGTAAAAATTCTTCCCGAATCACTCATGGGATGAACTTCGCTAAAGCCAACTGTACTAAGGGTAATAAATGTCATGTAGATTGAATCGAGCCAATTCCAATCTTCAATTAACACATATCCAATACTTCCTACTAGAATAAGTAAGCAAAAGGATAAAAATAACTTTAACAGACCTTCAGTCTTCATGGTGTTCCTGATTATAATTTAATTAAATTATAACTAAGCTTTAAGGGATCGACCACTTATGGCCTAAAAATTGTCATTAACAAGGAGTGTTATTATTAAAAATGTTACATAATCTATATATTATTGTAAGTTGAACTCTTTAGTATTTTAGGTAAACAAGCTTAACCAGAGGTAAAAATGAAATTGATTACACTTTTCTTTGCCATATTCTTAGTCACATCATGTGGTATGCAAAGTATTCCAACATCTTTAAATGAAGTAGAGGCAAAATGGGCCGAAGTTCAAAACCAATATAAAAGACGTTCTGATTTAATTCCAAACTTAGTCTCGACGGTAAAAGGTTATGCAAGTCATGAAAAAGAGACTCTGCAAGCAGTTGTTGAAGCTAGAGCAAAAGCAACCTCGGTGAATGTTAATGCCGGAGATTTAAATCAAGGTAAAATGAATAAATTTTCACAGGCTCAAGGTGGACTTTCTTCTGCACTCGGACGTTTAATGGTAGTAGTTGAAAAATACCCTGATCTAAAAGCAAATGCCAACTTTAGAGATTTGCAAGTTCAATTAGAGGGTACAGAAAATAGAATAACAGTTGCAAGAAATCGCTATATAGAAACAATTAAAGCTTTTAATAATCTCATTACAGTTCCTCCTACGTCTTGGTATAACTCAATGTTTCTGAAGCATACTAAAAAACCTCAGTTTCAAGTCGATAATATTGAGGAAGTACAAAATGCCCCCAAAGTTAAATTTTAATGAAAAACTTTGCTCTATTATTTTGTTTATTTTCCTTTAGCTTTACTCTTATGGCCAAAGAAGTTCCTGCTCTTTTACCAGTTGTGGATCAAGCGGGATTATTATCAAGACAAGTTCGAACTCAGTTAACAAATGCTCTCATCGCTATTAAAAGACAAACAGGCAATGAGATCGCCGTTCTAACTGTCGCATCACTTGAGGGGGAGTCCATAGAGGGTTACTCCATTAAAGTTACCGATAAATGGAAATTGGGCTCAAAAGATAAAGATAATGGTGTTTTGTTTCTCATTTCTATTAATGATCGAAAAATGCGAATTGAAGTTGGTCAAGGACTAGAAGGTGATCTTCCCGATGCTAGAGCTGGACAAATTATTCGCGCAATTGGTCCTTACTTTAAAAAAGGTGAGTACAAATCAGGAATCATTTTAGGGGTTTCTCAAATTGCAGAAAATATTGGAGTAAAGCTTAAAAACGCTCCAAGAGTAAGAAATAGACGCTCTGGAAAGAAGTATTCAGGTCTTTTGTTTCTTATCATTATAATTCTCTCATTTATTTTTAGAGGCCGAGGTGGAGGTGGATTAATGTCCGGACTCCTTTTGGGGTCAATGATGAGTGGTGGACGCTCCTCTGGTGGAGGTTTCGGTGGTGGAAGCGGAGGTTTTTCCGGCGGTGGCTTCGGCGGCGGCGGAGGATTTTCTGGCGGTGGCGCAAGTGGGGGATGGTAATGAATATAAGTCAAACAGATAAAGTTTTAATTACAGCAGCGATAAAAAAAGCTGAAGCTAAGACTTCGGGAGAAATTCTTCCCGTTATTTTAAAGCAATCAGATTTTTATCCTGCAGCTCATTTCAGACTAGCTATTGTGATGGGAGTATTAGTTTCAATCATTTTTTATTATACATATGACTTTGACGATCCCATTGCTTTGTTATGGGTCCAGTTTCCTGGCATGATCTTAGGTTATGCCTTAGCTTTTCTTCCTTTTTTCAAAAGACTTTTCACGACAAATGCTGAAATGAATGAAGAAGTTCACCAAAGGGCCATTGAAGTGTATTTTGAAAATCAAGTCTCAATGACCCGAGATAGAACAGGCATAATGATTTTTGTTTCTTTGCTCGAGCATAAGGTTGAAGTACTCGCGGATAGTGGGATTAATGCTAAGGTCGAAAAAAATTATTGGAATGAACTGGTTGCTAAGTTAGTCTCGAGCATTGCTTCCGGTAAAAAAGTAGAAGGCATGGTTTCTGCAATCGAAACTTGTGGTAAAAGTTTACAGGATGAATTTCCCATAAAATCTGATGATGCGAATGAAGTGTCAGATCATTTGATTACGGATTAAGTATAAAAAATAACAAAATAGATTAACAAGGATCAAAATGAAAAAGACTTATCAGCTCAACGTTAAAAACAAAACGACTGACCGTGTGGTTGATTCAATTAAACATGAAGTAAAAAAATATATTGCCCGAGAACGCAGAAAAGAACTACCAGAACTCGTAGATTTTTGGGATTTTGATTGCAAAATTGGGGAAAATGAAAAAGCTGCGGCCAATGTTCATCTTTCCAAGGTTAACGAAATGATCAGTAAAATAGCGGCAGCAGAAAATGAATCTTTTTACTTAGAAATATTAGTTAAACCAGCGCGACGAATGAAAAAGTAGTATGGAAAAGATTGCAATTTTTGTTGATGTTCAAAATATTTATTATACGGTTAAAGACGGATTGAATGGACAGTTTGATTATAATTACTTTTGGTCAAAGATCGTAAAGGAAAATGTGAAAATAGAAACTGCTTTCGCATATGCAATAGATCGAGGTGATCAAAAACAACTTCAATTTCAAAATATACTGAGAGGTATTGGCTTTAATATTAAGCTTAAGCCCTATATTTCCCGTCAGGATGGCTCAGCTAAGGGCGATTGGGATGTTGGTATC
>JABJPQ010000066.1 GCA_018663815.1 Halobacteriovoraceae bacterium
ACTTTTCAAAAGAAAAAGCAGAAGCTGTTTTAACAGGAACAACAGTAGCCGCAGAAGCTGTGACTAAAGTTTTTAAGAAACCTCTTCTTTTTACTTTTTTACCCAATGAGTTTTCCATCAAGTTTTGTAATTTATTATCTAATTTTTTACTCATTAGTGTCCTCCTTGGGCTTGACTTTGTTTGCCTCGAGGGTGCTTGGGTGCTGGGTCAGCTTTCATCATCCTAAATTTAGGGTGATGTGCTTCATGGCAACTCGTACAAACAAATTTATACTTATCTCCATTCCAGCTACCTATCTGCTTACCATGAATCCCTGCTTGCCAGTCTCTTTTCTTTTCTCCATGACACTGGAAACAAAGCTTATAAGATTCATCAAAACTAATTTTTTCTCCTGCATGGAGTTTAAGAAAATCACGATCATCTTTATCGTGGCAGGTATAACAGTTTTTAATCGAATCCATATGTTTAAACTTTAAACTATCATGGGGTTTAGAAAGAGGAAACTTAGCTTTTTCATTTACAAAATCACCATGACAACTTGAACACGGAAACTCTTTAAGTTTCATTTTTCTTTCTTCCAATACTACAGTCGCTTGCACTAGAGTGTATGAACATAGCATTACAAAAAATAGCGATATATATTTCATCTCATTTAATCCTATGTGACAATATTATGTCCTAAACTACGTTCTTGTTTAACTCCAAGAACTCTACTGGCCAAATCATCCATCAACCAATCATCATAATCTTCGACATAAGTATTTTCTGGAAAATCGATAGAAAAAGACTTGTGCGATCCACGATATGATTGTGTTTTTTCATCAGCAAAAAAGATATCAGCAACATAGGTTTTACCATGTTCCAATATTGCGGCATACATACTAACACCTGTTGCACTTGTCCCTGTTGTATCATCAATCTTAGCATCTTCTTCGCTTATTAATGGCCAATGCATCAGTAAATACAAAGCAGCAATTGATTTTGCATAACGTGGTTTGATTCCTTGCTCGGCATCTCCCATGATAAACCCTCGCGGAGAGGGCATATCAAGGACAGCTTGCGAGATATCTTTTATCTTTATGCTTTTTTCAATTACTGCATGTGTTTCAGTATAATTATCACACATTATTTTTTATACCTTTTTTTGAATTGATCAGCATTCTTTTTACGACGAGCAGCTTCTTCTTTACTCATTTTTCCTAAAAACCACATATGGTCTGGGTGATTTAAAACTTCTTCAATGACCTTATCTAAATTTTTAGCAGCAGCAATTTTTACTTTATCCCCAGAAGCTTTGCCTTCTTTACTTAGTTTTCTTAGTTCAGGAATCATTTTAACATAAAAATGCTTCGCGATTTCATAAGTTCCATGCCAGTGAGTATAATCTGGACCCATCATAGAAGCTCCGTGACGAGCTCGACGCCCCTCATGATGCCAAATCTCAAACCAAATAAAATCAAGTTTATTCGCAAATTTAACCGGTATTAGTAAGGGTTTTACTGCTTTCATTAACTTTAAACCAGGCTTAGCAAACTTATTATTATAAAGATTAATAAGCGCATCGTATTGAATATAAAAATTACCTACAAAGTTTTTGTTATGACAGCTTTGACAGACATTTTGCATATCATCGCGTCTTTTTCTCCATGGAATGTTTTGTCCAGGTAAACCAAGCTTTTTATCAGAAACTTCAGGTCTTACCGAAACCGGAGGTCTATTATTCCATGAAATTCTTAATCCAACATCGTGAGTAACCGGAAGTGTTTTTGTGGCAGACATATGGCATGTAGCACAAGTTGGTGCTGCATTATAATCCTCTCCAGGAATCCACTTTCCATTTTCAAGATTCATTTTATCTTTGTTGGCATAGAATGCAATTCCATGTTTTGATTCCTTATAAATTTCTATTTGAGGATGATCTGGTCCCATATGACATTTACCACAGTTTTCTGGATTTCTAGCCTGAGCCACTGAAAATTTATGTCTAGAGTGACATGCAGAACATGACCCACGGGATCCATCCGGGTTTAAACGACCAATACCACTATTAGGCCATGTTGCAGGATCAAGTTTTCCTCCCTTAAGAACCTTAACTTCTGAACCATGACACTGCCAACAACCATTAACAGCTGCAGCACTATTTCCGTGAGGAAAACCTGCTGTTTTAAACCCTCTATTTCCCTCAACTACTTCAGCTAATACATTATCAAGAGAACCTAAAATCTTACCCGCTTGAGCATGGTGAGAATCTTTAAACTCTTTAACCTCTTTAGCGTGACACTTACTACAATCTTTTGGTGAAACAATCGTAGCAATCCTTTTTCCATGGTGCATGAATTGGTCTTTATCAGTAGCCTCGGCTTTGTGACATTCAAAACATCCAACCTTTCCTCTAAAATGCTTAGAAGCACCCCACATCTCTACAACAGCTGGTGATGTTTTTTTGTGACAATCAATACATTTCTGAGATGTCTTAGACAGGGTATCAGGTGTTGTTTTAGCAAATGCACCAACACTTATTAGTCCCAGACTTAAAATCATAATCATTAGCTTCATACTTAACCTCGTAATAGCTTAAAGTTTTAGTTTAAATTTTATTAAATTTAATTACATGTGAAGAATATGCTAATCTTTGTGTCACAGATCTGTCATGTAATAGTTAGAAACATGATAAATATCAGGCACTTAGTCCGAGGTGCGTTAGATTATGGTCGTAAAAAAACCTAATAAATTACCATCACGCCACTGCCCTGCACCAACAGCTTTTTTTATAATTTTACCGCTGCGATTAAGAATAAATGTTTCTGGTAATTTAAGAATATTAAACAAAGACGATGAAATATCCTTATTCGGATCATAACCTATAATAATATTTGCTTTAACTGACTCAATTTCTTTTTTAAATTTATGTAAGAATTTTTTGATATCTTTTTTATTGGTATCATTTGAGATTGCAACTAAAACAACATCTTTTTTATAAGTTTTAAGCACATTCACTAACTCAGGAAATTCTTCCAAACAAGGACCACACCATGTAGCCCAAAAATTTAGCATGACAACTTTTCCTTTAAAATCAGAAATTGAATATTCTTTTTTGTTTAAATCTTCAAATTTAAAATTAGGTATCTCCATCTCAAAACTATGGGAAATAAGTTTTGCATTTTCATCAAACTCAGGGACTGAATCACGGTCCAATAAGTAACCAAATCCAAAAATAACTACTGAAGAGACAATAATGATCAAAAGATTTTTCATTTATTAGTTTCCTTTTGAAAATTTAAAATAAGTAAATAAATGACAATACTAAAGATAATCTCAAATAAGCTAAAAGCTAATAGATTATATGCAATACTATCGGTAAAACCATACGAGTGAAGCCCTACATTTAATAAGTTTACCCCAAACCATGCAACTGCGACTATAATACTTGTTAGCACAAGTCCAATAGCATAAAGTCTTGGTTTAAAAAAACCGGCTAATCTTCCATGTAAAATAAAGAGCAACCATAAACAAATAAGCATGGCTCCATTTTCTTTTGGATCCCAGCCCCAAAAACGTCCCCAAGATTGATCGGCCCAAATACCACCCAAAATAGTACCAAGAACAACAAAGAAGAGCGCATATAAAGTAGCTCCATTCATACTTTTATTTAACGAGGGTAGATCAAAACGAGAACTTTTAGTTTTAAGATTTATTGCCGTTTGCACTAAATATACGTGCCCTAGAACACTTGCAACAAAAGAGCAGCCATAACCAATAGTTATCGTAACAACATGAGTAGCTAACCAAAAATTTGTATTAAGTACAGCAACTAGCATCCCCATACTATCGCCTTGTTTTTCATAACCAAAACTTACAAATAATAGAAAGATTCCTAAGACCATTCCAATAAAAGTCCCAACACCATTTTTTTTAATTTTTTCGTAAATGATGGCACTAAAGACACTGACAATTGCAACGAAAATGACCGACTCATATAACGTAGATACCGGTGGCCTATTCATAATATAACAACGAAGAGTTAAGCCAAATAAATGCGGAATAAAGCCCAGGATTAATAGTCCATAGCTAATTTTTTGCAATAAAGCGCCTTTATAAATCCAACTTAAACTTAAGATAAGAAAGCCCAAAATATAAATTGCTATCGCTTTAGTAAAAAGATCCCACTTATTATAATCACTCTCCCAATTAATCCTTTGGTGATCAATTCGTCCATTACTCATTTTTAAACTAAGCTTTGATATCTCTTGACTAATACTACTCCACTTAAACTCTTCAGAATTAAGATAAGCATCACTAAGCTCCCCCCACAATCCAAAAAACTTAACTGTAAGAGGACTCCCTTTACCTTGTAGGATTGTTTGCCATGGTGAAAACCAATTACTTTCTATTTCATTTGAAAATTGAGGAGGAACAATTTTAAAAATTCTAGCAGATTGATCGGCTTCAACTTTGGCCATACGGTTGGCCATAAATAAAATAATCTTATCTTCTTCGGTGTATTTATTCGTATCTATTTTTGCGAGACTATTGGCCGAATCTTGTATTAATTTTTGTCGCTTATACATGTCTTGATAATTAAGATCTGTTGCAAAGGGAAGATCTAACTTTTTGGCAACTGCTTCGCTAGGAATATTAAAATTAGTTGTGACTAATGATAATGATCTAGCCAATTCATAAAAATTCATAATTTTAATA
>JABJPQ010000064.1 GCA_018663815.1 Halobacteriovoraceae bacterium
AAAAGAAAAATTTAAAGGAAAAGTCTTTGTGAAATTTTTAATAAATGTATTCGTTATTATACCGATGTTTTTTAACTTAATTGATAGTTCGATTGGAGCGAAGTCTTTTTCATCAAACTTTCGTAATTATAGTGTTATTAAGGCTGAGCTAGCACCTTTAACGAATGCTATTCATCGAGTATCTTTTGAAGGTCGAGGTGTCGACTTAGCGGGAGATGAGTATGAGTTACTTGGAAACTCTGACCTGTTGGGAGGAAAGTCATTTTTTTTAAAATCGGACTTAAATAATTATGGACATAAAATATGTTTTCTTTTCTCTGAAAACAAGAAGATTTTAAACATGAACTCACAAGAGCAATTAGAGTACTTATCTAAATACCATATAAGAAACATTATCAAATTAGAGTCAACACTTCATCTCGTTAAAATAGAGTATACTCCGTGGATGGGAAATTGTCTCAGTGGGAGTCTACAGAACCATTATGTAAAAAATAATTTAGATAAAATTCTTTTAAGAGAGAAGTATCATTTAAAAGAATATAAACAAACTTATCGAGTAGAACGAAATAAGTATATTTTTAAGTTGCGACGTGAGTTAGAAGCCTTAGGGAAAAGAGATGTGTTTTTTCTTGTCGAGTTTAAGCGAAAAGGGCCACAGATTTTTATTAGCCTTTATTCTAGTTTACTTGCCTTTGATATCGATGAAGCTCAGGAAGTGACACATGATTATTTAATTCATAATGCAAAAGTTGTACTGTACTCCCAAGATGGAGTTCGTAGACCTCTCAAAATGGTTCATTCTTATTTTAAAAAATATACGAGTAATCATATTATACCGCCACTCTTTTATAATATCGAAGATAAGAACTTTGTGAAAGCATCAATAGAATTTTTGGTTGAGGATAAGGTTCCTGTTACTATTCCAATTGAATAATTAATGTAAGAAGCTTTTTTTGTTTTTTCCGATTTTATACGTGGGGGATGCTATCGCTAGCAAGGTGAATACTTTTCACTTCCCCCATTTTCTGTCAATTTGAAATCTATTTATTGAGGACAATTGTTTTTTGAGCTCCAGGTTCAATAATTTTATGAAAACCACTCTTTAAGTTTTTTAACTCGCTTCTATTTCCAGATGGCCAAGTTATCACAACCCGATCAGCTTTTGATTTATTCTCAAGACCGATGTGAATTATTTTTTCAGATTGAACTGTTCCATTACTACCAAGTAAGTGTTGAATAATTTTTCTTTTACCAATATAAGCCGTTACATGTGCACCAATACCATTTCGATTAGATCTTTTCCCAATAAGCTTTAAGCGAAGACTATTCTTGTTCTTATGGTTATTAATAAATACCTGTACGGGAGCAAATGTGGCAATCTCCGTTCCGGGATCACAATTTCTTAAAACAATATCCAATTTACCATCATTATTTAAATCAGCCTTCGTAACCATGTATCCATCTGCAAGACTGTCGACACCCTCTAAAAAACCAACCTCGGTAAATGTTGAGTCTCCATTATTACGATAGAGTCGGTTTCTTTGATGCCCGGCCATAGAAGGGCGAAGTGAAGACTTACTTTTCTTATTATTTATATCACCTTTAAACTGTCTAAGAATGGCCATAAATTCAGATTGAGACTCTTTAAAGCTCTCTCTATTATCTCCAAGGCTAGTATTGAAAGGAGTATTTCTGTCCGCTCGCATAAATAAGCTTGAAAGATCCTGCCCTCTATCTGAACCAGACCAAAGGCCGTTTGTAACATAAATATCTAAAAAACCATCATTATTAAAATCTATCATTTCAACACCAGCAACACCTTCTCCCGGGTCGAAGTCTATGCTAGACTTGGTTATATCAATAAATGATTTCGACTTTGAACCTTTATAAACTTTCAATCCATTCAGACCTTTAAGTTCAGCGTATGAATAGTCATGGTTGAGTAAACCTGAGTTCAGTAATCTTTGAGATGCATAAAAGTTAACATTAGAGTAAAGAACGTCAAGAATTCCGTCATTGTCTAGGTCACCAATTGCAAAACCCATTCCATAATCATCATTTGAAACATGGATCTTCTGATGGATCGGAGAGAATTCGCCCAGACCATTATTAGCATAGATGGGAGAAAGGTTACCGCGGTCGTCAATGATAATTAAATCCATATCATTGTCCATGTCAATATCTGCAGCGAGAGAAGAATGCGGGAAAAGAATTTGCTCTTGTGATTTAGCAAGCCTTTTATCCTTAATGGCTTCGCTCGAAACCTCTTTAAATTTAAAGTTTCCTTGGTTGTAGTACAAGCCTTGAACATCGTTACCCGAGTTTTTTGGCATGTGAGCATCCATAAAGGTAAAGTCTTTCGCTCCTGGGTAACCCACGTAGAAATCAAGCAGTCCGTCACCATTAAAGTCGGCAATTGCTGCAGGCATCGCTTTTAATCTATCTTTTAGAGGATAAAAATTTTTGATCTCTTTAAAGCCCTTCTTTGCGCCAAGATTTTGATAAAGCACAATTTCTTCTTTGAATTTTTGCTCTCTGTCTGATCCTCGGTTATTAAAGCGAACTAATAATAGGTCATCTAAACCATCGTTGTTAAA
>JABJPQ010000063.1 GCA_018663815.1 Halobacteriovoraceae bacterium
ATAAAGAGTCTTTTGCTTTTTGTAGAATTGAAAAATGACGAGAATAATAACGAGAATAATAAGGATTATAATAAATCGTTTAATTTTTTTTAAATACTGATTATTGCTTTTAATCTCTTTTTTCTTTTTTTCCTTTATTGATTTTAACTTTTTTAGGGTCGATTGGTTTTGTTGTTGTAAGTCTTTTAACTCGGTTTTATGTCCTTCTTTTATAATCTCTTTAATAGGTAGTTGAATGTCGTCTGCTTTAATATTTTCGAGGTTGTTTTTCGCAATAAATTTGTCAATAAGTTGCTTCTTTTCATGATGGTCCATACCGTTATCATTTGCAAGATCGCTTAGGCTTTTAGTGAAATTTTTTACTTGTTCTGGTGATAAGTTACCGGAGCTTAATTTTTTTTGAATATGTCCTTGGCGTAATTGATTTTTTGATTGGGTAGAGTAATTACTTTTAGAATTATTACTTGCAATCGCTTTTTGAAGTATTTGTTCTTGGGACTTTAACAAATCTGAATATTTTTTTAAATCTTCTTTGGAAAAATTTTTCTTATGCATAAGATCTGTTATTTGGTCATCAATAAGATTGCTTTGTTTTAATAAATCTTTTGGAATCGTTATGTCTATTTTAGATGAGATTGATTCTTTTAACTTCTGGGCTTGAGCTATTTTTTCTTTTTCAAGCTTAAAATTTGATTGTTTACTGGCTAAAATTTTATTAAGTAGTAGGGAGATAAAGTCTTGCTCAGGATAAGCAATCAGGTTCGTAACAAAAAATAAACTGATGATAATAATAAAAGGAGATCTCATGCGTAATAAGAATGACTTGATGTTAAAGATTAATCTTACTTTTACGCTAGAAGATTTATAATAGTAATCAGTTAGTAATGTTAAGTTTCCTGTGAAAATAAGAATAAAACTAAGCGCCATGAGGTGTGAAAGAATATTTCCAAGTTGGAGATTAAAGACGAATATAAGCAATGCGAGAAAGGATTGAAAAAGATAGGCTCCCCAAAAGGGGGTGGTAAAAAGGGATAAGATATACATTGATGTTAATAAGGTCGGAAGTATGGCCATATCTGTCTTTAAAATGGTGACGGCACAATAATTATAAAGCGCACTAAAGAAAAAATAGGAGATCAATTTGATTAAGTTAATACCATTGAGTTTTATCCGCTCTTGGAAATCATTTTTTTGACGTTTTTTATCGCGTGTTAATTCTACGCCAGCAAAGTTTATATCACTGGTCTGAGATTTTTGAATGTGAGACTTAGGGTATACAAGGCTCATGACTTTTTCTATTTGCTTAAAAAGGTGTTGATTAAAAATAGTAAAAACGAGCAGATTTATAATGAAAAAAAGAGCGATTGTGGTTGGTGCTAATTTCACATAAGGGACACTAACGGCCAGTGCTATAAGTATACTTTGTAATAAGGGAATAATCTTTTGGTACCTTAGCATCTTTTAAAGCCGTCTTTAATCGTTTCTTTATACTTATTATGATGTCCGATTTTTACTAATGATAATTGTATCCCATGTCTGCGACATAGAAATTTAAGGTTTTCCAGATCTTTTTGCATCTCTTTTTGATGACTAGCAACGACTAAAGCATCCTCTCTTTGTATTTCAAGGTTCACTTGTTCTAGCCCATAGGGGATAATAAGATGTATCTTTTGAAATCTTCTTTTTAACTTTAGGAACATTTCAAAGTAGCAACTCCAAACTTTTCCTCGAATCATACTTGTGAAAATATAGATTTGATTTGATTGTGCTTGATTAAGAATGATTTTTTTATAAAGGTGATCAACTTCAGTTAGTCTTATGATTTTTGAATGATGAAGTTCGTTGGATGAATATTTTTGTGGTGTAAGTTGCATGATCTCTATTTCGAGGTGAGCCAAAAACTGAGCCCCTTTATTGAGTTTTATAACCCCATCATTTGTAAACACTGCTAGGGAGTTATTTGAGTAAGCACTTTGTTTACAAAAGCTTAAGAGTAAATCCTTGCAGTACTCTAGAGTTGATGTTGCATCAGCACCAAAGTGAAGACGTTGATCATTGACAAGTAAAAGAGATATTTCCGAGTTCGTATTTTGTTCAAAAAGATTAACGATTGTTTTTTGACTTTTTAAAGAGAGTTTCCAATTAATATGCTTTACTTGATCCCCAGGCTGATACTCTTTTGTACCATAGAAATTGACATTATTTCCTCTCATGGTGGAGTCGAATTGACCAAAGTTAATGGAGTTTTTTGAAGATATATTCTTCGGTAGTTTGGTCGGGTATACTTTAGGAAAGACTTTAATGTTTATTATCTTATTTGAAGTGAGCGTTAATTTGTGTATGCCAGTTGCGTCTGTCATTTCATATGTGTCAGGACCAAATTCTTTTATTCCCATACCGGTATTCGCTTGTACGCCGACCTTTTTACCAAAAACGGTGTTGTTTTTAATATCGTCTAAGTAGAAGTGGATAAACTTTTCACCTTTAGGATTTTTAAAAAGTGTAAATTCGCTTACGAGTGTGAAATTGGCAAGCGAGAACGCAACAGGATTTTTTATTCTAAAAAGAACATCTTCTTGATTTTCTTCTTTTGTTTGCTTAGGGAATGATCGTTTGATTTTTAAATAGCGGGAATTTTTTTTTAATGAGAAATATTGGTAAGCATAAAGGCTGACAAGTGGTACGAGAATAACGAAAGCTTCTTTTTTAAAGAGAGATATAATAAATAGGATGACAAAAAAAAGTATAAGCAACGGTTTAGGAAACAAAAAATCGATATTATCAATGAGGATATCTCCAAACCTTGTGAATCTAAAAGGGTAATCAGAAAATTTATCAATCTTTTTCATTTTATAGTTTGGGTGGCTTAATGGATTTTAAAATTTCTTCGATGATATCAAAGCTCGTATGTTCTTCAAAAATGGCATCCTCGGTTAAAATGAGACGATGGTTTAGCACATAAGGGGCTAGAGTATAGATATCAGCAGGGATAACATAGTTTCGATTATTAATAATGGCAAATGCCTGAGCGAGCTTGGTAAGTGCGATGGTGGCCCTAGGGGATACACCGTGTTTGATAAATTTGTGGTTTCGTGTCTGGTGGGAAATTTCAACAATATAATTAATTATCTTTTCATCAATAGTCACTTTATCTACGATACTTTTAATTTGATAAAATTCTTTTTCTGTAATGACTTGTTTGGCTTGAGTGAAGGGGTCTTGAATAAGGTGTTTTTTAACCATCTTCGCTTCAATTTCCTTATCTAAAAAACCAAGCGAAACTCGAATCGTAAATCGATCAAGCTGTGCTTCTGGTAGTGGAAATGTCCCATGACTCTCAAGCGGATTTTGAGTGGCCATAACAAAAAAATTATCAGCTAGTTTGGACGTTGTATTTTCAATGGTAATTTGTTTTTCGGCCATTGCTTCAAGAAGAGCGGCTTGAGTCCTAGGTGTTGCTCTATTGATTTCATCCGCTAAAAAAAAATTGGTAAATAATGGACCTTTTCTAAAAAAGAATTTCTTGCTTTCTTGATCATAAATTGTCGTACCAATAATATCATTGGGCAATAAATCTGGTGTGAATTGCACTCTTCCAAACCCTGTGTTGCAAACTTTGGCAAAGGTTTTTGCTAGCACAGTCTTGCCTGTTCCTGGAACATCTTCGAGTAATATATGTCCACCCATTAACCAGGTCGCAAAAATGACGTTTACTTGTTCTTTTTTGTCAAAGATAACGTTATTAATTTGGGATAATACTTTATCTATAATCTGTTC
>JABJPQ010000652.1 GCA_018663815.1 Halobacteriovoraceae bacterium
AAAAACTTTTTGGAGATTTTTTTTGCTGTAAAGACTTTGTCATTTCTTGCACCATCGATAAATCATCATTGGCCAAAGAAGTTAGTGCAAAAAATGGTAAAAAAATTAATGTAAGTCTTTTCATAATGATCTCTTATATATTCGTAGATACTGAGGCGTTAGAAGCATAAATCCCAGCATTAAAAAGTTTATCTCTTTCAATCAGATAAACTTTTATATTGTTAATAACATTTTCACGTAATTGAGCTTCGTTATCCCCAGGCAAGCTATCTACCATCTCTTTTTTGATAGAAACAAACTCAACGGTAAGGTTGTTAAACATATTTTCCAGGTATTCATTCATCACCGGGTTAGCCTGTTTGTTATGGGTTCCAAGTGTGGCCTGGTCAAACTTGAAACTCATAGATGCAATTTCACTTCTTTTTGCTGAGTAAATTGTTTGAAGTAACCAAATAGCATTTCTAATTGACCACGTATAAGCTTGCAATGAAAAGGAAGAAGCTTCTTGTTTTTTATTTTGTTGCATAAAAAGAACTTCCCATTGCCTTTTCATATAAGAGCGATGCTCGTCAGTACTTAAAAAGTTTTTCTGTTGAAAGATTTTAGAGTTTTTCTTAAGTGTATCTAGAACACTATTGCCCTCAATTTTCATATCAGAGAATTGTTCGGCTAACATTTTAATGTTTTTATGGGTCACTGGAGAGTCAGCAATCCCTAGCTCCGTTAATTTCTTTGTCATGGTTTGAAAGAAAATAAATTGTCTACCAAGGTAATAATTTCTTTGGGTTTGCTCTTTTTCCTCATCCACCACAATATAAGGATGATCAAGAAAAAATTGGCCTAGTTTTTGCCAAATATAGAATTGTAACTCCAATGTTCTTTTTGTTTCATTTTTTAAAAAAGCTGAGTACTTGGGGTCCAGCTCTTTGTAATACTCAAGATCACCTTTGAGCTGTTTTAAGTAGAGCTCCATTTCCATCCAAGCCGCTTCTGCTGTTAGGGAAAAGTTAAATTGACTTTCAAATTGCTCAATTCGTCCCATTCGTTCAGAGAAGACCATCGATTCTTCATAGGAAATTTGCATCGCTTTAAAGTTACTCATTCTATCATTCCATGGAATGACTTTTGAGGCGGTTACTACTTTTGTTGCTGCTTGAGATGTGCTTACTTTGTCTTGAGTATTATCGTTTGTGCCTTCATCATCTTCGGTCTGAGCAATATGAGAGATTTCTTTGGGAGGATCAACTAGTTGAGAAACTTGGATATAGCCTTTTCGTACTTTTCCAACGGCCCACATGGCGTGTGGATTCATTGGCTGCGTAATAAAATAAAATGTAAAGGGACCATAGATTGCCAAAGCAACCGAGTATCCGAGGTTACTCTTAACGGTACCGACAAACCAAAAAAGATTTCCAAGTGTGTGACGATATAAAGCTCCAATGAAATTATTAATTGGCCTTTGTCTAAAGGTATTAAACTTTAATTTAAGATCTGTGGTCATAATTAAAAAATCATAAAGCATATATTGAAAACCGTGCACGCGTCTTTTAGTATTTAAAATCTTTGAGCGAACTTGTTTTAATTGCTTGAATATGTTTTGGCGTTCAGTCCAATTGAGAACCTTATCATTTTCAATCGAAATAATTTCTTGGGCAATATTTTTGATAGCTTGGTCTTTGAGTCCCTGATTTACGGAGATGTTATATTCAGGGGTTCGGTAGAATCCCTCTAGAATATCCTCTAGAAACTTAATTCTGCCAGTGTTACCATAATTAATCGTTGTTCCTTCATATTCGTTATGGAGAACATTGTATATATGGTTAATAAATGGGTTGGTGGGGTCCATTGAGATTGATGAGTAAACTAAACACTGCCCATCTAGGGTTTGGGACGTATAAAAAAAGTTTCCTTTTTGATCATAATAATCGTATTGCTCACAAATCTCTTCGTTAATATATGTTCTTTTATAAATAACATAAGTACCGCTGAGAAGAGTTCCCATATAGAGTTGACCGACGAGGACATCACTGGCCCAGTAGTTATGACCACTCATTCCATTATATGCGTGGACATTGTCAATTTTAAACTCTTTGTGAATTAATTCATTGTTTGCGTGTGTTGATAATATTGCTGCTAATCGTTTTTCCAAAGTCGTCGCTTGCCCCATGACGAGATCGGATACAGAAGCAATTGCTTTTGCACTAACCATTCTATTTCCCCTTAATAATATTCCCTATTACTGTTGTTGTGTTTGGTTATAACTACTTCCTACCGAAATTGCCTTAATGGTAGGAACTAGAGTTAAACTATTTTTGTCTTCATCTGCTCTATAAAATGTCACTCCGTAATATTGGTGAGATGCAATAACTCTTAAGGCTTCCCAGTGAGGAGTAGCCGATTTACAAGCGCAAATAACTTCTTCTGTATATTGTGTTAACTGATTTTTATTCGCAGTTGGTAGGGCCGCTCTTGCAGCGTCTAATTCTATATTTAAACCTAAATCTTGTGCAAAGAGAATGTTTTTGGCATTCTCAAGTGCTGGAAGAACTTCTTGTAAAGCTTTAACTCTCGTGCCAGCTGAGTTAGGCATCATGTAGCCAAACAACGATCCATACTGTTCAATTTTCTCTTTCCAAGCATTATCGTCGGTACGAATTGCTTTATCGAGATCTCGCATGACCATTTTATGCGTATCAAAGTTTTCAACTCTGTCGGCATAGCCGTAGAGAGGAACTCGTTCTGCTTGCATCTCAAATTCGATTTTATCAATAGATCTATGGTTAGCTCCTAAAAAATTTCCATAATAGTTGAGAAATTTTGCGACAGAGATTCCACCATCTTTGAGAGCTCTTTTTTCAGCTTCCATTGAGTTTTTTATCTGATGGTAATGGATAAGTTCATGACCAGCAGTATAGAGCATTACAAAAGGAGATAGCTCTTTTCGAATCCAGATAAAGATATCACTATCGGAGTAAAGACCATGGGAAAACCTTTTCTTAGCAAAGCACTCACCAGCGAAATCTCGATTTGTTAATTTAAGCTCTTTTAATTGAGCTGAACTAAGTAAAGAAATGTGTTCTTTTTTAAGTGTGTTGGAGAAAATATCTCTTACACTTAAATTTTTTGATTCTGCAAACTTTTCAATGTTAAATCTAGCATATGGAGTTACCTCCAACAGCTGTATTAGCTCATCTGTTGTTGCCTCTGTGGAGTCAATAATTTCTTGAAAACGTCTTAAACGAGGAAATTGATTAAAGTGTTCCTGTCTTTTTTTATTAAGAAAGACCTCTCTTTTATCTTGAGAGACTGCATTTGCAAGTGATGTAACCAATCGCCAATGGTAACGAGCTAGAGCAAGGTCAGCAGCAATATTCTCATCATCAACCAGAGACGTTTCTGATCGAAATTCTTGTTGAGTTGCAACACTAATCTCTTTATCGTGATCACGGTCTCCCAAATAAAGAGTTTCGTATTTTAATTGATTAACATTAGCATTCATATTAAATAATTCTGCAAACTCAGCAATCTGAGGAGATGCCATTAGCCTTTGCCTAGAAAGCG
>JABJPQ010000314.1 GCA_018663815.1 Halobacteriovoraceae bacterium
ATCGTTAATATTTCGACCAAATTCTTCAAGATCAAGCCCATAACCGACGACAAATTGGTCATCAATTTTTTTGCCGATAAAGTCAGCAGTAATGGGGGCTAGGCGTTTGTAGGGCTTGTCAAAGAGGGTGAGTACGTTAAGGTTTCTTGGGTTTGCAAGTGAAAAACGCTCTTTAAGGAAATGGAGTGCACGACCTGTATCAATGATTTCCTCAACAATTAGGACGTTCTTTTCAAAAATTGATGTTCCTAAATCTTTTTTTAAAACAATGCTTCCTTGGTTTTCTTTTGAGCGACCAACAGCACCAACGCTTACAAAATCAACATAAATCTTTACACCTTTTATATGTTTAACAAGGTCAGACATAAAGATCATGCTCCCCTTGAGTACACCTATGATGATCAGTTCTTCACCTCTATAGCGCTCGCTTACCTTTTCAGCCAATTGAGTGGTAATGCTATCAATTTCTTCTCTGTCAATATACTTAACAAATTGTTGGGAAACGAAGTGGGATGGAAATTTTAGTAACTCTGTCATTTATTCTCCAATTTACATAGGACATAATAGCCAATTTATAGTCTAAGCAAAACTATTATATGCCTGAGTGAAAAACTAATGTAATTGTGTCTTTTCTTCCTCTTGTCCAATGAATTGCTAAGTGATACATTTTCAGCATGAAAGCATTTATTTTTAAAGGGATGGAAAATGTTTAAAAAAGTATTGGATTGGTTTTCAAATGATCTTGCAATCGATCTTGGAACAGCAAATTGTTTAGTTTACTCCAGAGAGGGAGGAATTATTGTAAATGAACCTTCGGTTGTTGCTGTTCATGTCGGATATAGAGGTGAGCAAAAAGTATTAGCTGTTGGAGAAAAAGCAAAGCAAATGCTAGGGCGTACACCTGGCTCAATAAGGGCAATTCGCCCAATGAAAGATGGTGTTATCGCTGACTTTGAGGTTACTCAGGCGATGCTTAAGCACTTTATTCAAAAATCAATGAAAGGCTCTAAGCTAGTTAAGCCAAGGATTATTATTTGTATCCCATTTGGAATTACACAGGTAGAGAAAAGAGCAGTAAAAGAATCTGCTGAGCAAGCCGGAGCTAGAGAGGTTTATTTAATTGAAGAGCCTATGGCCGCTGCAATTGGGGCTGGTTTGCCTATAACGGACCCTTCTGGAAATATGATTGTCGATATCGGAGGGGGAACTACCGAGGTTGCTGTTATTTCTCTTGGTGGAATTGTTTATTCTAAATCGGTAAGAGTTGCAGGAGACAAGTTTGACGATGCAATTGTTAATTATATAAAAAAGAAATACTCGCTTCTTATTGGTGAGAGAACTGCAGAGATGATTAAGATTTCGGTAGGGAATGCTTATCCATTTGAGGAAGAAGTTAGAACGTATGAAGTAAAAGGAAGAGATTTAATTGCAGGTGCTCCTAAAACAATTGAAGTTACTAGCGATGAAATTCGAGAAGCTTTGTCTGATCCTATTGCTGAAGTTATTGAAGCAATTAAAACTTCGTTAGAGAAAACACCTCCCGAATTAGCTGCAGATATAGTGGATAATGGTATTATTTTAGCCGGTGGTGGATCTTTATTAGCTAACCTTGATATTCTAATAAAGGAAAAAACAGGATTGCCAGTCTCACTTGCAGAGGATCCTCTGACATGTGTTGTGAGAGGCTGTGGCACAGTTCTTGACAATATTTCGTTATTGAGACAGGTAACAACTTTATCGTAGGTCGATTATGACAGATAAGGACACAGGTGTTTATTTTAAAAAACTTACAGCTCTTGAAAAGGAAAGTAAGCTTTTACAGCTATGTCGTTTAAATAAAAGCAAACTTGTCATTTGGGAAAAGGGAAGTAAAGACAAGCGCTCTGTTTCTGCCAAACAATTTACAAAATCAAACTCTAGTATTGAGTTGTATGGAAAATTACCGGATGGCCTCATTGATAAGGAGATCTTGTTGAGTTTTGAGTTGTCGGGGTTGCATTTTTTTGGTGCAGCAAAGGTTTCTTCTG
>JABJPQ010000081.1 GCA_018663815.1 Halobacteriovoraceae bacterium
ATCTCAAGCATCGAGTTTAATTCACTCATTAGCTCTTCTTTTTCGGTTAACGATTCTTTATAATTATCTACTTTTTCTTCCAAACTTGAAAAATCCATCTCTTCAAAATTTTGCGCTTCAAGATCTCTCATTTTGTCTTTTAGTTCGCTTAGTTTTTCAGAACGACTTTCAATATCAAGCCCTAGTTCTTCATTTTCCTTTGAGCGACTAACAATATGCTGACCTTTTTCATCACAAGATTTTTTAAGATGTTTTAATCTTTCTTCGCTTGCGGCTAATTCACGACTTAACTCATTAAATTGCGCTTGAAAATCATCAATTTTTTCTATCAGATCAACCTTTTTGATTCTCTCATCTTCTAGGGCTAATTCCAGCTGATCTTTTCTTATACTTGCTTGCTCTACAATGAGTTTATTATCTTCTAGGCTTTTTCTGATACTCACGTAATCAGAGAGAAACGCATGTTCTTTATGTGATTTTACAATCAATTCATGATGCTTAACACGCCCTTTAAGCCGGCGAGCTTTTTCGGCCTTCTCAGCTTGCCGTTCAAGTGCTTTTAAATTTTTGTGAATCTCTGCTTGTAAATCACTTAAGCGATTCAGGTTAATTTGAGTTTGTTCTATTTTTTTGATGGATTCTTTTTTGCGCATTTTAAACTTAGTAACACCTGCAACTTCTTCAATCATTGTCCGGCGCTCAACAGGCTTTGCTTGTACTAATCTATTAATTTCACCTTGAGCAATAATTGAATAAGATTTCGCACCTGCCCCAGTATCCATAAAGACTTCTT
Organism: Halobacteriovoraceae bacterium; assembly: GCA_018663815.1. Lineage (GTDB taxonomy): Bacteria > Bdellovibrionota > Bacteriovoracia > Bacteriovoracales > Bacteriovoracaceae. The sequence continues at coordinate 794 of JABJPQ010000081.1, forward strand.
GAATATCTTTTAGTCTAGCCGGTACATTATTAATTCTGTATTCAGTTTCGCCATTACGATAAAGCTTCCTAGTGAGAGCAATTTCCGATGGTTTAGAAACTTGATTCCCAATATGAATATGCTTACCAGTATCATTTTCTAAAACAAGCGTGACCTCTGCGAAACTAGCTGGGGTGTATTTTGACGACCCCGCAAAGATTAAGTCTTTCATCTTGTTTCCACGAAGATGCTTAGCTGATTGCTCACCCATTACCCAAAAAAGAGCATCAACAATATTTGACTTACCACAACCATTTGGACCGACAATCCCAGTAATTCCATCATCAAAGTTAATTGTCGTTTTATCTTTAAATGATTTAAAACCTTGCAAATGAAGACGAAGTAATTTCATACGAGTTATATCCCTCAAAATGTTTAAACATGTGTGTATTAACTAATAAAAGCAGTCAGTCATTGACTTCCTGTGTAACGAACGGCCCCTATAGGAGCCATTCTCTCTTAAACTGCATCAGATTGTCTAGGGTTTAATCTTGCCAAAAGTATAAAGCACTATTTAAAATCAAGGACTTAACAAAGAAATATTAATAAAACTAAGCTCAATGTCGATAAGAAATAAATCATAAAATAAGGCCATAACATGAAAAATGATCTCAAAAAATTACTAACTTTTGGTTTTGAGCAGACTTTCACTATTCCTCAATGGTGGACTGACCCTGGATTTACCTCTACATCTGATACACCACTTAAGAGAAAAAAAATGCTCGATTTAGCCGAAGAGCTGGCTGATGAACTCAAGGGCAGGTTTTTTGAATCTGAAGATATCTGGGGACATATGCAGTATGAAGTTACAGATAATACAGATAAAACTCAATTCTATGTCACGATGGATCCTGGCTCCATCGAAGTAAAAACACCTCCTTGTTTAATCGATAAAACACACGATATGGCCAAACCCTTACTCGCAGCGGCTGAAAAGGCTGAGGTTGTAGCATACCGAAACTGGTGGTACGGCGTGAAAGCAGGGACAGAGGGAGGTTGTCATGTCAATATGGGTGGCTTTTCCGATGAGACAAATCCTCTTTATCTTGAACCCGAACTAGTCGTAAAATACGCTGCTTATGTACACAATAGACCTTGGCTACACTTTCCGTTTATGGGTGTCGACGTTGGGCCACAAGGAAATGCAATGCGAATGGATGAGAAAGAAGGTTTTGACGTGGTCCAAAAAGCTTTCGAGGATTATCGAAAACTCTATACTGAGAACAAAAGCTTAGGACCACAAGAGACTTATGATTATTTTGCTCAAACCAACCTTATCGCTGAAAAGGCTTCGTACCCTTCATTATATAAATTTAAAACAGGGTTATTTTTGATTGAGGATAGAGGGCAAGAGTCTTTAAGAGAAGCACAAGACTTCTACTTAGTCTCTAACCTAAGATTAAAAATTCTTGAATACTTACAAAACCAAGCCCTACCTGAATCTCTTAAGTCATTTCCATTATTGCATCAAAAAGAACTCACTTCATTTAATCTTTGGGATAAGTTTAAAGAATGGTCATCAGAAATAAACCTGCCCGCAAACCAATATGAACGCTTTTTTGAAAGGCAGTTCCCCATTTTAGATCAAGGAAATAATGTTCCCAAAATGATCCAAATAAAAGATGGGAGAAGACCGCGAGTCATTACAAACATTCAAAAACGAGGGGATGTTATAGTAAGTAAATCAATCGATACAAGTTATAAACGATTTGAGTTTTTTTATGAACATAACGAAGGCGAAATCGTTGAAATCAAGCTTGAAGCTAAAGGTATTGAAACGGTATCTCAACTAGAAGAAACAAATTCAAATAATTCAATAACGAGTTACCTTTATTCTGATTTAAAGTATGATAATAATGACCCAACAATCAAAGTTACACTTGTTGTTAACAATAACATCGTAGAGGAAGGATCGTTTAATCCAAAGGACATGATGTGGTGCTAGGAATGCTGTTTTAAAGGAAGTGTTAACTTTAAAAAATTCTTCTTCGTTATTTTATAGACAGACAAGCTTCCGCTATGGGAATTTACAATCCTAGCGCTAATACTTAAACCTAAACCAACACCTTTGTCGGCTTTTTTTGTTGTGTAAAAGGGTAGTAATACCTTACTCTTTACTTCATCTGAAATTCCAGACCCAGAATCACTAAAAACAATATCAAAATCATTCTTCCGTTTCTCAACACTCATCCCAATCCACGGTTGCTCCATTTTTTCACTAGCTTCAATAGAGTTATTAATTAAGTTAACAAAAACCTGTAATAATTGGCTTTGAATACACTCAAGATCAAAGTCAAAATCAGCTAAATTAATTTTTTGCTTAATACCTTTTTGTTTTACTGATTCATCAAATAAACTTAATGTACTTTCTAGTAGTTTTTTTAAATTTACTGTTTCAAAAGTACTCACATCTTTTCTTTGAGCTATTTCAAATAATGACTTGGTAATTTTCGAAATTCTAAATACCGTACGATTAATCACTTCGAGATCACTTAGTGCTTGTTTAGAAACAGTCTCCCCTTTTTCTAATTCTCTTGTGATTTTTTTGCTTAATCCAGAGATAATAAAAAGTGGGTTATTAATTTCATGGGCCAACCCACCCGAGAGTTCTGCTAAAAGTTGAATATTAGCGACATCCATGAGTTCACTTGATTGCTCATCAAGCTCAAAGAAAATCTTCTTTCTTGCAAAACCAATACTTAACATAAGTGGCGTAATTAAAATAAATATCGTACTACGATGCAAAAGCTCTAATGTTGGATAAAAATTTGAAGCGGCAAGAAAAAAGATGATAAATGAAAAGATGTAGAATACGAGAGCTCTATTAAGACTTAAAAATGTTCCCGCAAAAAAAACAGCTAAAGTAAATGCATAAAATGGAAGAAAGGGCGTGGAAGCCATTAAATCCTGATTCTGAAACCCCATAACACTTATTAGTGTAAAAAAAATAGGGGGAACACCTAAAACTAAAGTCGATCTTTTCTTAATAATAAAAATGACTAATAAAAAAAGAACAAACAAGACAAAGTGAATCATTCTTACATTTGGAAAAGAGTAAAATCCCTCCCAACCAAAAAGCACAGGAAAGGCAGCGTAAGCAATAAAGACAAATATAACAAAGAGAGTTGGAATAATCCTTCTAAAGGTCATGCACCTAAAGTCATCCTCAGCGGCAACGCTTGGTACTCTCACAAACTCGCAAATACTATTA
>JABJPQ010000423.1 GCA_018663815.1 Halobacteriovoraceae bacterium
CTTAGTTGTGAGTGAGTTTCAATTAGAGGGAGAGAGCATTAGGTCATATTATAGCTACTCAGGAATAGTTCTTGTCTTGGTATATTCATTAGTCGTTTTAAGAAGGATGAGTGTGTGGAAGAAGTAATTGCAATCATGGTTGTTGCCGTCTTTTTATTACAGTCTTCTGATTCTAAAAAAGCGATTCGGGGTCTGGGTATGGTCGTTTTGGCTATGCTTTATTTTTTAAATGAAATTAAAGTGTATGAATATACAAAGCAAATATACTTAGATTTAATTGCTGTTATGATTTTATTCATCTTCCCTTTTATTTTTAAAGCTTTTTATGTTTATAAGAAAGAGAGAAAAGCGTAATGATAATATTTTTTTTCTTATTGGCTTATGTCCTTATTCTTCTTAATGGTAAGTTTTTAAATAAGGATAATAATAATCTTATTTCTGTGTTGTTTGGACTTCTCTCCCCTGTTTTCTTGTTTATAGAAAATAATTTTGGATTATTAATATTTAATTTGCATCAAATAGAACTTGCTTTTGTCGTTCTTTTTTCAGTTTTAAGTAGTTTGTACACTTTATATTGCTTGATTAATGAAAAAGAAAGTGCGCGAGGAATCGACTTAGAATATGTAATGATGGCTTTGGTCTTGGTGAACTTAATCCCCTTTAAAATAATAGCCTTGTTGCTTTTAGAGGCTCATGAGGGAGTAAAACTTGAAGGGGCTAGGCTAGGTTATTTTCCAAGATTACTAGCTTTGTGGGCTCTGATTTTTCTTTCAATGCATGGACAGTATGAGTACACGGGTGTTTTTATTATCATATTAACAACTTATTATTCACTTGATAAAATATTTAAAATAGATTTAACTTCAAAGCTTTTAGGTATCGGCTTCTTGTTTAGCCTCGTTTTAAATACAGTTGAATACAGTCCAATGTTTTACGGACTGATGTTATCGATGCTGTTAGTGTTATTGATCAAATTGATGTACCTGCGCCTTATACCTGATCATCAAAAAAAGATACAAAATACGATCAAAAATGCTTTGTGGATTGAAAAAATGAACTTGTTGCTATCGCTTTCTAGTAAAAGAAAATGGTTTATTACTGAAATGAAAGCAGAGGTTACAATTAGTAAACATGTTACAGAAAGGAATGTTGATTATTTTAAAAAGACAGATGAAAAAGAAGTTTTTGCTCTTGTAAGCTTTGCGGTTTTATTCTTGTTACTTTTAGGTGCAATTAAATGATAGAAATAACCTTCTTGTTATGTATTTTTCTTGTTTTAATTTTGGAGAGCCTCTTTCCAAAAAAGGTAATCAGTCTATTGGCAATTTGTGTTACCTATAGCATGTTTTTATATGTTGTAGGAGCAGACCTATTCTCGCCTATCCACTTTAAACTCGAAAGTATCTCAAAACCACTCTTTATAACGGTTATGCTAGGATATGTTGGAGCTCGATATTTGTCTGTAACTCAATATCGTCTCTCCGTTGGAGCTCTTCTTTTACCTTTTTTAATGTATCTACCAGAGGTCTGGATGCATGCGGCAGTGTTGATCATATATGTTAATATTAGAAAAACATCCAAGGTGCTTAAGCTAGAAACATTATTTATCTTACTCATTGTAAATAGTTTAAATTATAAATTGCTTATTCCAGCAAACATTCTTTACATTTTGAATAGTGGGATTATTTTTTCTTTCCTATATAATTTTTTAAGCAGTAAAAATACCAATGCTTCTGATGAGCAAGACATGTTTATGGTTGTCATTGCTTTAATGTACCTTCTTGGAACAGAGCCGTATCAAATTATGGAATTAAGCGGAATCAGCAATATGGTCATCATGTTTATATTGTTTATAATTGTATCGTTAAGAGGTATGAAAAAGTACTCCGTGATATCTATAGGCCTAATGAGTTTTTTAAGTACCGAGTCTATGGCAATTTTTATTTCAATACTCAGTATCTCTTTGGTGCTTGTGTTGAAACAAGAAAGTTGTGCATATGAAATTAAATCAAAAATAAAAGAAGATAATCAATTGTATCGGACACTGATGTTTGGATTAACTTCATATCTACTTTTCAGCATTGTTGTGAGTCACTATAATAACCTAGTTGGTGTTTGTATTGGAGCATTGTTTACAGCATTGATGTTGAGAGTTGTAATAAAAGAAGAGGTGAATAATATTTATTTTAATTATAGAAAATTAATTTCTTTGCTTTTGATTGTTTTTTCGGTGGTGGTCGTGTCCGTATGAGTAACTTGGTATATGCCCTTATTGTTATTATTGTAAATCTAATACTTTTAGAGTTTACAAGCATGCGATCAAGATCAAGAAGCCTTGCACTGTCTGTCTTGTTTTTATCCCCCCTTTTTTTAGAGGTTAGCCACAATGAGGATTCCACTCGGGTCGTTATACTATTGTTAGGTTATTTGTTTGCAGTTGGGATGCTTTTGTTTAAGGCAGATGATGATGAGGGAGAGATGAATTTTTTTCACCTAATTCTACCTTGGTATTTGCTTGTTCTGGCTACGCCACAGTCTATTGTTGAATTAACAATCTTTGTTGTTGGGATTCATGTTATATATTTTATTTCACAAAATAAAAAAGTTTATGGAGATGGAAACCTTTTAAATTATATCGTTAGTAACTTGTTAACAATAATAATTTTCAGTGTCTTCGTCGTTGTTTGGAAAATTGTAGCCGGCATTGGAAACGGTACGTCTAATTTCGTTTATCAAGGCTTGGTACTTGTTTATTGTATTCATCTCGTGGGTGGATTTGGCTCATTCTCTTGGGGAGAAAGGACACTTTTAGTTCTTGACCGTCATAATGTAGTAACCTTTAAGCTTTTAAACCTTTTTATCATACCAGTTATCGTCTTTATGAAATTAAAAGAATTTATTGAGGTTGAGACGATACTGAGTAATGATTTATATTTTGTTTTTATATTGTCTTTACTTGTTTTAATTTACACAAAAGATTTGATTAGAGGTCGTTTTGTAACATCCTCATACTCAATAGTTAGTTATAACATGCTGTCTGCTGGACTTGTATATGTTTTTGTTAATGGATTTACTGAAGCGATGTTAATGGTTCTGCTTGTTCTCAATATTGCTTTGTACTCGCTAATTAACAGTCAAAAAAACATACCAAAAAATATCTCATGGTTTTTGGTGTTGTTATTGGTCGGAACGCCTTTTTCTCCATTCTTCATTTATAAATTTTTCTACTTAAAACAAATATTTGCTGGAATGAGCCCATTGCTCACACTTGTGTTTAGTGTCTTTTTGTTTATACCGTTACTTTGGTTGAAGAAATTTCATCGCAAGGAAGTTTATGAATAAATACAGAGTATTACTTAAAAATAAAAGAGCCATTGGACCATTTGATTTAAACCAAATAAGTGAACTGATCTTTAAAGGAAAAATCACAAAGGAAAATTTATTTCAACTATTTCCAACTGGGTCCTGGAAAAATGTCACTGAGGTTGATGAAGTTATTCGTTTGTTTGATAACGATAAAACCCTCCAGAGAGAGGAAACTTTTCTAGTAAACTTAAGAGAGCTGGGTCTCGAATTAGAGAATAGTAGTGAAGAAGTAAAAGAGATACTACCAACGATTAAAAATAAAAGTGAAAAAATAAGCACAAACAAAAAGAGTCTTACAGATAATATGATGCCCTCTGATGATGCAGAGTCAGAGATTGTCTCTGAAATTATTGAACACAAAGCATTTGAGTTTGAACATAAAGCAGAACCTTTAAGAACAAGCGACGGAAAAGAAAAGAAGGTTGTGGATGAGAAAAAAGACATCGATCTAGAGACGACGAAAATAAACCCAGAATATCAGAAATACTTAAAAGAGTTAAAACGCGAACAAGAAGCTGAGGAAAAACAAGAGAAAAAAAACATTGCTAAAGAAATATTGCAGCAACAGGTTGAAGATGTTGATTATGAGAATGAGTCGACTCAGATGATTAACTTCGGAGACCTTGAAAGTAATATGAAAGATGCAGATGAAAATGAAATTGAACTTCTGAATGAGTATGTAAGAGAAAAGAAAAAGGTCATTGAAAGCAACAAGGAGGTCGTGGGAAGCCCGAGTGTAGATGAAGATATTGCGAAAAAAAATAAAAATTTTCTTATTGCTGGTGTTGCAATTTTATTGTTTGTAATGTTTTTTCTAGATTCAGAAGATGATAATCAGAAGAGCAAGGGTGAAATAAAACTAAATCGTTCAGTTGTAACATTTCCTTCACGGTTTGATCTTGAAGATGCTGTTATAGCAAAAAACCTCTACGAGCAAGGTTTGAAACTTGAAAAAATGTATACATACGAATCCTCATTGAAGGCTTCTCACAAATATCTAGAGTCTGTAGAAAATAAATTTAATGACAATCCTGCTGCTGCAAGACTGATATTTTTATATGCACATAATTTAAATAATACTGAAAATAAAAACGAATCTGCAAATACAATATTTAAACTTGTTCAAATATTCAAAGGAAAAGCTAGTGATAATCCAAGCTTTGCGAGTAGCCTTGCATACTTTTATTATACAATAAATAAACTTAATGCTTCGGTTAAAATTTTTGATAAGTACATGACTTTGAATAAAACCAAGGCAACTCTAAAGCTATTTGCAGTTAACTTATTGGCTCTATCTAAGCTTGGACAAATTGATAAAGCGGATAAAATCGCGAGAAAGCTTAGAGGTCAAAGCACACGGGATTATTTTACTTCGTATGCTCTTTACGAATATTACAAACTTCAAGGTGAAGTTGAAAAAATGGAAGAAGTTCTTACGCAAGCGCTCTCAAACTATCCAAAATCGAGTTATTTTTGGATACAAAAAGGCTACGAATTAGTTGAAAATGGGGATTTTGATAACTTATTAATTGTTATTAAAAAGTTAAAAAGTTTGGGTGTTGGGGGGTCACATTATTATTACTCACAATATTTAATTTTGCGAGGAATGTACTTTGCTAATGCGAAACAAACAGTCAAGGCTGCAAAGGAATTTAAAAAATCTTTGGCCATGTATGAGTCCGTGGAACTAATAGAGAAACTGGCATTTTTGGAAGAAGCAGAAAATGATGATGCGAATAACTTAATTATAGATAGTAAGGCCTTAAGACTCTTGAATATGGCAAAGCAGGAAGTCGCAAATAATAACCCAAAAGCAGCTTTCAAGCATTGTCTTGAAGCAGTTACGCTAGCACCTGAGATGATTTCTGTTAAATTATTTTTAGGAAAACTTCAACTTGATAGAGGTTTTATTACAGATGCTATTGTCCAACTTGAAGCACTCTATAAAGCAAACTCTTCTTCAGTGGATATTTTATTTGGTTTAGTAGATGCTTATACTGAAGGGTACAAGTTTAAAAAAGTTGAGTCGTTACTCGGGGTTGCTCAAAATACCCCAGGAGACCATCTTGATAGACTATATGCTGCCAGGGCAAAATATTCTAGTTATCAAGGGAATTTTAATGTTGCCTCTGGTTGGTTGCAACGAGCGATTAATGAAAACCCACTAAATGATAAAAATATCTATTCTTTGGCAAAGCTATATCTTAAGTATCATAAGTATAGTCGCGGACGAAGTGTATTAAAACGTGCAATGGAGTTAGACCCGGCAAACATCGACTACCGAATAAGTTTTGCAAAAGTTCTCTATGAAGTGGAGACGAGTAATGCAGCTATTGGGTATCTATATAGCGTGCTTGAAAACTTTCCTGATAATTCAAAAATTTACAGTGCAATTGGTACTTACTACTATAGAAGTGGTCAAATCAAAAAATATGAAGATATAAAAGAAAAAATACTCTCTTTACCTACCAAGGATGTTAGTCTCTATGAATTCCTGATTGAGTCCTCAAGATTAGATGATAATGTCGATAAAATGATCGAATACTCAGAGAGTTTAATTTTAATTTCCCCCGGAAATTTAAAAGAAAGATTAAACTTAGCATCGACTTATATTGGATTACAGAAGTATAAGAAAGCAAAAAAGCACCTAGATGCTATTTCAAGCAGGTACGATTCGTATCCTAAATTACAACTACTTTATGCGAAGCTATACTTTCTTATTGATAAAGTTGATAAAGCAACAATGTTGGCAGAAAGAGAAATAAAAGAAAATCCTACTGTAGAAGATGGATATAATTTACTAGGTGATATTTATATTAAAGAAAAGGATTTGATCAAAGCGAGAAAGTTTTATCTTAAGGCTATGAAAATAAATCCCAAAAATATAGCGGCAAATATGGGAGTCGCTTATATTGCATTTCATAGAGACCGGTATGATATGGCACTAGATCAATACCAAAAAGTTATTGAAATTGACCCTTCCCGCTCAGATGTTTACAGGTTGCTAGGAGATGTTTACCGCAAACTTGGGCAGAGTCAACTGGCCATAAGAAACTATAAACAATTTCTTGAGATTTCTCCCAACAGCCAGTATAAGAATAGTATTAAAACCTATATTAGAACTTTAGAGTGAGGCATCTATGCATGATATAAAACAAATTGAAACGAACCAAGATTATGTAAAAGAAAATTTATTAAAGCAAAATTTTGATATATCGATTATTGATAAGGTTTTGAGTTTAAACATTAAGAGAAAAGAATTAACAACTAAGGTTGAGAAAATTCAAGCGGAAATCAAAAAAACCTCAAAAGAAGTAGGTTTGAAAAAGAGAAATGGGGAAGATGCATCTGATCTAATGAAATCGGTTCATGAGTTTAAAGCTTCAATTGAGCTAAGCAATAGTGAACTTGATAAAATTAAAAATGATTTAAATTATGAGCTTTCAACGATTCCAAATTTTATCGAAGACGACTCCCCTATTGGTACGACTGATGCAGATAATATTGAAGTCAAAAAATGGGGAGATCCAAAACAGTTCGAATTTCAAACTATTGACCATGTTGATTTAGGTGAAAAATTAAAGATGCTAGATTTTGAGGCTGGAGCAAAACTTACGGGCGCAAGGTTTGTTGTTTATAAGGGAGCACTCGCAAAACTTGAAAGAGCGCTAGCAAATTTTATGTTAGATCACCATGCAACAAAAGGTTATGAAGAGATTATTCCTCCTTTTATTGTTCATGAGAGAGCATTGTTTGGAACGGGACAGCTTCCTAAGTTTAAAGAAGACCTTTTTAAAATCGAAGGACAAGACTGGTACTTGATTCCAACTTCTGAAGTCCCTCTTACAAATATTAAAAGAGATGAAATTTTTAATGAGGCAGAGTTGCCGATTAAGTATACTGGTCATACTCCTTGTTTTAGATCTGAGGCTGGCTCCCATGGTAAAGATACTCGTGGTCTGATTAGAATGCATCAGTTTAATAAAGTCGAGATGGTTAATATTGTTCATCCTGAAAAATCAGTTGCAGCGTTGGATGATATGACAAGAAATGCAGAGGAAATTTTAGAAAAATTAAACCTTCCCTATCGTACAGTAAGGTTATGTACTGGGGATATTGGTTTTAGTGCACGTAAAACTTTTGATATTGAGGTGTGGGTGCCAAGTCAAAGTACTTACAGAGAGATTTCTTCAATATCAAATTGTGGCGACTTCCAAGCCAGACGTGCAGGTATAAGGTTTAAAAAAGATGGTGGAAAACCTCAGTTTGCTCACACTCTCAATGGTTCTGGCCTTGCGGTTGGGCGTTGCGTTGTGGCCGTAATGGAAAATTATCAAAATTCTGATGGCTCCATAGCAATACCTGAGGCACTTGTGCCTTATATGGGTGGAATGGAGAAGATTGAGATCAAATAGTCATTGATTTCTTATACCTAAACGTTTATATTCATGATTACAAAGTTTTCGAGTGGAAGTGTGTCCGAGTGGTTGAAGGAGGCAGTTTTGAAAACTGTTGAACGTTTGCGCGTTCCGTAGGTTCGAATCCTATCACTTCCGCCATTTTGTTGTTCTTTGATTTATAATTAATTTCAGTTTGCTTTGGAGATGTGGGTGAGTGGCTGAAACCAGGCCCTTGCTAAGGGTCCGAACGTTCTGCGTTCCGCGAGTTCGAATCTCGCCATCTCCGCCATTTTCGCACTTTTTAGGTGTTATAAATACATAAAATTGCTCGGCTTTGTCGGGCAATTTTTGTTTTAGGGCTTTAAAATGTGCGGAAGTTCAATGAATTTAAACCTAGCATTAAAGAAATTGTGTGATTTTTCAGCGACCCTGTCGCCTTAACTTGTCAGGGATTTTGTCACCCTGATTTAATTTCGGTTTCTAGGCTGCTTGTTTGAACTCTTTTGTGCTTAAATCTCTAACGTCGAGCTTTTTTCCTGCAAACAGAATTTCTTCTGTTAAATTTTGATAAGTTCTGATTTCGACTTTCTGTTTTTGAATCGAATACTTTAAGTCACTCTCAATTAAATATTGAACTCCATCATAGCTGAAGGTGTGTGTATCCTCTCTTGGTAATATTGATTTTGAATGGACTCTATTAAAATGTAGAAACTGTGGGGTAACTCATAATCTACATAAAGAGTTTTTTGGACTGCTAAAACGATCTAAGCCTGTAGCGCTATTCAAAATATCTAAGTTGGATTACTGTTTTTGCATTGTTTATATAAATTCTCCTACGAATTCCTATCGGCAGATTTACGTGATATATCTAGTCTGATTTTCATGGGATCGTGTATGGTGGTGGAGGTATAATCTCTATGCAATCAGGCACTTACAAGGCAAAATAAAGAGGTACAGGCGGGGATCACCTCCGCCATAATATCTTTAAGGTATTAAATAAAATCCTAAGTATTTTTGATTATGGAAATATATTTGCATTTACTTGGGTTTTTTTTATTTCTAAATTTCACAAGAAGTCACTAAACATCACAAATTTATGGTCACGAGATGGGCACTGAATGGTCACGAAACTACTGAATGCAATTTTTTAGTACATAAGAGTTAATGCTACTCTTTCCATTAAATAGTTGATTATACTTTTGATAGTGCTTACATGCTTCAACTTGGTTTTCCATTTTTGAATATGTTATCGCGAGGTGTAAAATTGCAACATAATGATGAGGCATTCTTCTGATGACAGAGTTAAATGTGCCTATTGCTTTTGTGTAATTACCATTCTTTTCTTCAAGAAATCCCTTTTGAATGCATAATCGCCAATTTGATGGATATAAACGGCAGCCAACTCTAGTAAGGCGTAGGTTGTTTCTTTTGTTAAACTCTATATAATGGGAAGCAGTAAAAAAACATCCTACTAACAAAATCGAAATAAATAGTGGAATGAATAAAATTTTTATCTGTTTTGTTGATAGAGCAATATTTTGAGGAATTAATAGTTTAAGTGATATACCCAATAAAAAAGCAAAAAATCCAAATAGAAATGGTGTTTCCAGTGGAAATGCCCACATCAGTTGATTACAAAAATAAATAATAAGAGAAAATGAAAAGAGGTAATGCATATTATGTATTTTTTGAAAAGTACCATGAAGCAAAAAATAAAAAAGGAATAATATAGGAAAAATACTTAAAAATCCGATTTCCGACATAACTTCTAAATATCCATTATGCGGTGACTTTACTACAATCTTTTCTGTTGATTCTCTATCATACTCAAAAAAATCATCATAAGGAATATAACCAAACTCAAAATTTCCCAGGCCAACACCTTCGGGGTTCTTAAATATCATTGCAGAAGTATTTTTCCATTTTGTTATTCTTAGCCCTGCACTTCCAACCTTTAATCCATATTGCTTGTAAACATTGGTAGATGCGATATTGAGTAAAATCGCAGAACCTAAAAATGTTAAAAAGAATAACGATATTAATTTAGTTTTATTTTCACGAAACTTTAAAAAGATAATTATGGAAAATGAAAGACTTATACCTAAAATCACAGACCTTGTATAAAAAAGTGAAATAAATGATAATGTTGCACTGAGAATCAAAGTCTTTGGTATAGTAATTTTTTTTTTATTGGTTTCAATAAGTGAGATAATCTGAATTATAGCAGATAAGCCAAGTATCTCACTTATTCTATTTCGGTGACCAAATAATGAGGTTGGAAAAGAACTTTTTGTAAACGAAGACAAGAGGTCAAATCCAAAAAATTGTAGGTAGCCTATCAATAGTATAACTCCAGTGGGTATTATAATTGGTAAGTACAATTGCTTGGAGAAAGGACTGTTACTAGAGTATTGATTATACCCAAAAATACAAATGATTAGAAAACATAACCAATCTAAAAGATGGTTATCAAAATATATTGGCCAATTTGAAATTGAACTTATGACCAGACTAATAAAAATTAATAATAAGGAAATATTTATAGAGGTGTTTTTGGGAATAGATAACGTTTTTTTTTTTAAAAAGCTTACTAATAGTATTAGTGCAGAAAGATAAAGCCCTATCCACTTAGGTGTATACCACTGATCTAAGAATGAAAGACTTACTGGTAAAGTAATTAATGAAAATAAAACGAAGTAAAGAAACTTAAAATTACTTAGGAATGGCATAAGGAGTACCCTTGCCTGGGTTACCACTAATTTCACTGCTGATTGATTCTTCTATTAAACTGTCTCTTACTTGATTATCGACTTGAGTGGGAATAATTTGATTACACGGGAAAATTGGGTAACCAGGGTAACTTGAATGACTTGGATGACTTGGATAGCTAGGATGACTTGGGTAACTCGGGTAATATGGGTGACTTGGATGACTTGGTTGACTTACACTGCTTGGGTAAAACGGGTGACTTGGGTAACTAGTATTGCCGGGATAGCTTGGGTGATTTGCGTAAATCGGCTGACAATCATGGCTAGAATTCCTCGATGATGTAATAATGCTTGTGAAAGAGTTCCATATTTTAGTAAAGAACCCATCCTCAGAATAAGCGATGTTACTAAAAGCGATAATTGAAATAATCAAAATTAACTTCATACGAATTCCTATAGAAAATATTCCCAATATGACGTTATCAAATAGAAGTATTTAAGTCTAGCACGGTACTAATTACCATAAATAAAATAAACTCTTTAATTTACGAGTGGCTTGTTACTTGAGAAATACAATAGGGAATGCTCTTTTAGAGGTGAAGTGGTCAAAAAAACCCGATCAAGCCTTCTTAAGAGACTTACTTGAATAAAACATAATGGAATTAGTAAACAAGACGAAGAAAAATAAAAAAATTCCCAGCTACCGCAATACTTAGTGCCTTTTAATCTTCTGAACAGTAGGCTTAATAACTTGTTCTTTAATATGATCTTTAAAAACAAGTGTGATAGGAATTTCTTCGTTTAGCTTTAAAGGTTTTGTTAACCCTATTAGCATTATGTGAAAACTTCCTGGTTTAAGCTGAGTACTACCTTTGGCCGGAATGATAATCTTGGGAACTTCTCTCATCATCATCATGCCGTTTTCTTTAATATGAGTATGAAGCTCTACTCTCTTTGCGCGAGATGACTTTGCTTTTACTAAAGTCACATCAAAATCGTGAGGGTTAATAATATCGACAAAAACTCCTGTCGCAGGTGTACTTGGAGGAAGAAGTCTTACTCTGGCATTTTGAAATTCCAAGGCAAAAGCATTGAAACTTAAAAGCATTATTAATAGTGCGATTTTCATATTTTTTCTCCCATATATAATTTAATATTTTTTATACTTATATTAACATCTTCACCGTAAGGAATAATATCTTTTAACTGACCATCTTTACCCACAATAAAAGCTTCGGCGCTATGGTCTACAGTATAAGACGTTTGGTCTTTGTCTTTTGGTTTGTGAATCTTATATTTAACGCCATAAAGGTTTGCAATGTGATCTAACTTTTCTCGAGAGGAGGTCGCGCCAATAAATGTTGAGTGAAAAAAATTAACATACTCATCAAGAACAGGAATGGTGTCTCTTATTGGATCTAAACTAATAAAGATTACCTGTAATAAGTCTTGTTCAGGGGGCGTTAGTTTGTTTTTAATAAAAGCTAAGTCTGACAAGGTCGTTGGACATACATCAGGACAATATCGATAACCAAAATAGACAATAACTATTTTTCCCCTATCTTGGCGTAAATTATATTTTCCCTTGGTTGATGTGATCTTAAAATCACCACCTAAGTATTCAGGCTTGCGAGTTTGCAGGTAAAATATTGTTGTCGTAACTATAACTAAGGTTAGTACTGATAAAAATATTCTGAAGTTTGAATTCATAAGTGTTTTTACCTTGTTTTTTCAGGAACACCAGTGATTTTTATCATGTTTTGGATTTAAATTTAGGTAAAAATATCCTGCTTTATACTTTTATAAAATAATATACAATCTGAGTAAATATTTTAAGTGAGGTGAAGTATGGATGATAATTATTCTGAGGAATTCTGGTTTAAAAACTTTGATATGTTTTCTTATCTTGCTCTACCGGGAATGATGGTCGCAGAAGTTCCAAATTATTTAAATGAAAAAGATGTTAGTAATAATCAAGTAAAAAAAGCATTTATGACAAATTCCAATACTGCATTTAAAAAAAATTCATCAGGCTGCAAAGATAGAAAAAACTTTTTGACCCACCTGAGAACTAACAAAGATAGTTTTGAACCTTTCTTGTTTTTTGCGAGGCAACATAAGAATAGAATTCAAAGTATCCAGGTTAATATCACCTGCTTGTATAAAGTTTTAC
>JABJPQ010000136.1 GCA_018663815.1 Halobacteriovoraceae bacterium
CAAACTTGGGAAACAAAATACTTTTCAAAAGACAGAACAGCAGGTTCAAGACCCCTTACTTGCCCATGGTAGCTCGCAAGTAACAATTGGCCAATTACAACAAACTGACAACTCGTATCTTCATATTGGATTTCGCCCCACCCTACATGATATTATTGACTATCCAGTAGGACAAAAAGAATTCTCACGTTTAGAGATGGGAAAGGTTTCTTTCCTAAAAAAAGAAGATCAAGTTCTCATTGATGAAGCAAGTATATTTAATATTATGTCATTATCCAGTGTTACCGATATTGAATTTCCACTCTCCTTCCAGGTTAGCGCTACACACTTAAGAGAAAATATTAAAGATTGTACTCTCTGTGCAGAACAACGTTTTGAGGCCTATGCTGGAGCGAGTGTGATCACAGGTAAATTTGCCTTTTATACCCTTACTGGTGCGAGGGGCTTATATTTGCAAGAAGATTTAAAGAACGCTCAACTCTGGCCTGGTATAAAAGGTGGTTTCGTTTACCAGTCTCATTTACTTTCTTTTCACGCCGATACTATTAGTCATTTCCGGTTTATCACTGGCAGATCTAATCAATTTTGGGAATCATCTTTGAGTTCATCAGTGCATTTAAAAGATTACTTGGCTCAACTTAAGTACAAAGTTAAAGACCATGTTGAATCACTTTATTTTTCTGTTGGTTTGAATTATTAACCATCTAATTTCTTACTCTAGAATGTATTCCACTTCATTTATAAGAAATCCCCAGTAATTAACGGTAGCATCTGAATTAAAATCAAGCACGACGGTATCACCACTTATGTATTCTGTGTATCGGTTACTCCCGGTACCATCTATTCTTTCTAACTCATTGCCACTACTATCTTTAACCGAAATATAATCATAGAACTGCTCCATATCAAACTGATAAATCTTTGCTCTAATATATTTAGCTCCAGGGACTTGATAGGTCTTGCTAAGTGGCAATCCTCCAATGTAAGGATGAGCTGACTGAAACGGGTCCACTTGCAATGATATCCAAGAACTTGGATCTGGTTTTTCCGGCCGTGGTATCGTAATTTGAGCTAGAAAATTATAAGCATCTAATCTCCCTCCAGAGAGTGTTTTTCTTCCATATTGCTCACCATAAACTGAAGAATTCATGAGATCATCACGCAACGTCTTAGGATCTGTTTTACCATTTAAAGCTAGGTATAAACCAACTGCCCCTGTAACATAAGGAGTGGCCATCGAGGTTCCAGAGTAGACAGCATAAGAATTATTAGGAATTGTTGATAAAATATTTCTTCCAGGTGCGAGTATATGAACAGATGTTTTCCCATAACAAGAAAAGCTTGCAAGCTCGTCACTAATATTATGTGCTCCAACTGAAATTACGTTATCGACATCATAACTTGATGGATAGTGAGGAACATAATCATTATTATCTGCTGAGTTTCCTGCTGACGCTGTAAAGATAATTCCTGCCTTATTAGCAGTAACAATCACATCCTTGAGAGCTTGCGAGTAATCTCCTCCTCCCCAAGAGTTACTCATGATATCAACCTTCATTCTTGTTGCGTAATCGATTGCAGCTAATGCCGCTGCTGAAGTTCCGGCGCCTTTATCAGTTAAAAATTTAATTCCCATAAGACTAACTTTATCCATAACTCCGGCAATCCCAATACCATTATCATGTTCAGCCGCTATAGTTCCCGAGCAATGAGTTCCGTGCCCATTTCCATCCATTGGATCTCCATCATTATTAGCAAAGTCATATCCATGAATATCATCAATAAAGCCATTTCCATCATCATCAATACCTTCAGTCCCATTTGCCTCTGACTGATTAACCCACATATTTGATTGTAAGTCGGGATGATTATAATCAATCCCCGAATCAATGACAGCAATGACAACGGCTTTAGATCCTTTGCTAAGCTGCCAGGCTTTTATTGCATTAATATCTACACCTTTTATACCTTTGTTTGAAACTGTCCCTAAAGCCGGTGGTGGTGGAGGCAATGGCTCATTACGTCCTGTATTTTCAAGCCCCCACAGCTTTGAGTATTGAGGATCATAAGTTCCTTTATTTCCAATTGCCTTATAACTATAATTTGGCTCAGCATACTCAACCATTGAATTTTTGTTCAGACTCGTTAAGGCTTGAGTTACGGATATCTTCTTATTTATTTTTAAGACAGCAAATGTTCCGGCCAATAAATTTAGTTCCGAATTAACTGTAAAACCATTAAGTGATTTTTGACTTTTAAAGTCTTTGACAGCTGCAGGCTTAATCTTAACAATAACCTCATCAGCAATAGCATTGATATTCTTATACGTTCTTTTTGCATGAGCATAAAAAGGTAGTATCACTGCTAACATGAAAACCAGTGCCGACTTATTCATAAACTCTCCTAAAGTATTTAATTTAAAAAGTATGTGTGTAAGTTCTATTTTATATTGTTATGCGAAATAATAAATGTCGGAAAATTTTACTGATCAGATAAGATAAGCAAAATAGTCATGTTTTAAGTACTGGATATTTTTGCAAAAATATAAGATCATTTTAATATGTCGAATATACTAAACAAAAGTAATCACCCCGTAGAAGTCAAAAAAATCTCTGTTCGAATATGGAAGTTACGAGATGAGATCGAAGCGGCCATTGCCAAAAGAATGGATGAAAATGGACACACAGATGACTCCCCCGCTGACATTGAAGATATAAAAGAGTATTACTTAAAAATTTTAAATCAAACAGATGATAATGCTAACGAAACTGATGAAGCAGAAGAAGATTCAAACTTGGACTCCTCTGGTAACCCCCTGGATGATGACGCCATGGCCATGATGGCCGCAATTGGTGGTGGCGATGAAGGTGATAAAAAAGAAGAGTCTAGCACGGAAGATGGTAGCGAAGAGACTTCCAATGAAGAGGATGATGAGGCCGCAAAGCTTGCTGCTGAAATGTTAGGCGACCAAGCTCCCAGCAGTGAAGATGATGAAGCTGCAAAACTCGCTGCTGAGATGTTAGGTGACCAAGCACCGTCCCCAGCGGAAGATGATGATGCCGCAAAACTCGCTGCTGAAATGCTAGGTGATCAAGCTCCTGCGCAAGATGATGAAGCCGCAAAACTAGCAGCAGACATGTTAGCAGATCAGCAGGGTTCTCCAAGTACTGGTACAACTGAAGAAAAAAAAGCTCTAACTCCATTTAAACGAATGACACCCGCTGATGACAAAATTGCATATGGTTTTGTTCTCTTATCAGATGTTCAAATGGATCAATTAATGATTTTTGCAAAACATACTTATATCCACGGTCAAAGTATTGTCATTGAATTTTTAGTACCTAAAGCTTTTAGCCAAATGGTGGAAATTAAAAGTTGTCTTAATATATCAAGGAATTCAAAAATTATTAGTGCCACCAAGCCTGACTTTAGACTTCAATGCCAGTTTTTATTTAAGTTCCCAGGTGAAAGAAGTACGCTTAGAAACTTTTTACTTTCGGTTGAACCAACGATACCTGATCCTCCAACAAAACTTAAACGGCCCGACTCAGACGAAGATGATGATGACTTTGATGACCTAGGCTTTTAAGCATGAATGGCTATGATCTAAAACTTAGAAATCTTGTATCAACTTGGTTTAGTTTATTTTTTCTAATCTTACTCGCCTTTTATTTGGGCTATATTGAATTTTTTCTCAACACTCAGTCTAAGTTTGAAGAAAAAAACCCATTTGAGCGCTTGATACGAGAAGATATCCTAGAAAATATTAATACCTTAAAATTTAAAAATAGAATTGGCAGCTTCACCATTCAAAAAGAAAATAACGCATGGATTTTAAAGCAACCAAGAAAAGTTCCCGCAAATTCGAAAACAATTCAGAAAATTATCAAAGAATTACAAAATATTAAAGTTCAAACGATTCATCAAAATGAACCTATCAACTACCAAAGTTTTTCGCTTGATAAACA
>JABJPQ010000700.1 GCA_018663815.1 Halobacteriovoraceae bacterium
ATTTTTAATTCTTTTATCGCTTCATAGATCGCATTAATTATCTCATCAGGCTTTTGAACATCGTCCTCGATGATCGCTGCTTCTGACAACGGTATTATTTTAAATTTTTCAATTCTGTATTTGTTTTTTTTTGTTTCACTCAAGAGGATAATTTTTATTGAGCACAAACCAATATCAATACCAATAAGATGCCCTGTCTCAAAGTGGGTTTTTAATTCATTTATCTTGTCAATTAAAGCTGCCAAATATTTCTTCCCTCATTTTTGTACTTAGTCATATTATAGCAAGCTATAGATCGCAATTTCAAGGTTTTAGTGCTAAATGTTATTTCAAACTGAATGGGTTAATCATAGCAAAAAACTCAGGCATAAAAATTTGAACACTAGCCGCGATAATAATAAACGGGCCAAACGCAAAAGCACTATCTCTACTCATTTTTTTCGTTACAATGAGTCCAAGCCCAACTATTGACCCCAGCATGCAGCTCATAAAAATATTACTTAATATTCCAAAAGGTCCGAGTATGAGTCCTAGTATTCCAAAGAGTTTAATATCCCCTCCACCTAAGCCAACAACACCTCTTAACTTATAAAAAAGAACCGTTATAATGCAAGGGCCAAGAAACCCAATCAAACCACCTGCAAGCCAATAAAACAAAGGAAGGTTAGCTATTGAATAAGGAATTGTGATTAATAAGAAATAAAGATTTATTTTGTCAGGTAATAATTTAAACTCAATATCGATCATTAAGTGAGCTAAAAAAATAGCTGCTACTGAAAAGTAAAAACTAAAATTTATTAAAGAAGTAATAGCGAAATCAGAAGGGGCAAGCAACATAGCAACGACCCCCATTAGTAGTTCAACAAGTGGGTATCTAACACTAACTTTTTGTTTGCAGTTTGAGCACTTACCCTTTAAAAAAAGATAACTAATAATCGGTATATTTTCATACCACTTTATTTCATGATTACAATTTGGACAAGAAGAGCGTGGAGTAACGACACTTAGTTCTCTGGGTACACGATAGATAACTACATTTAAGAAGCTTCCAATAAGGGAACCAAAAAGAAAACATAATATATTAATGATAACTTGAATACTCATTTGCCCTACCAATCCAGTCTGTCAATACTGTTCAATCTATAACTTTTACTGCTAACAAATAATACCACTTTCGATTCAAATGAAAATAAATTCTCAGAATAATTTTTTAAGCAATATGGGTTAGGATTACTCTTTTTTCTATGCTAATTTATTGAATACTCGTTTAGTAAGGAATTTGTTTTGAAAATTGTAACAATCATTGGTACTCGACCTGAAATTATCAAGATGTCTCCCTTGTTAGAACTTTTAAATAAGCATTTTGATCATACCCTAATTCACAGTGGACAACATTACGACCCAGCACTTGATGATGAGATCTTTACCCAACTCCAGCTACCTTCGCCTAACATTCGCTTAAAAACAGGGTCTGGCAATTTTCCACAACAGTTATTTAAACAAATGAACGGAATCCATAAAAATCTTCAGAGTCTAAGGCCAAGTTTTGTTATTGTTCAAGGTGATACGAATACAGCATTAAGTGCTACCCTCGTAGCGACAAGGCTTGGAATTGAGGTTATCCACATTGAAGCAGGCTGTCGTTCATTCAACCCTAATGCACCAGAAGAACAAAATAGGATTCTTATAGATTCAGTATCTACTCATCTACTTTGTAGTGATAAAAATGCACTTCATAATCTTCGTAGAGAAAAAAAGGAAAAAAAAACATTTTTAGTTGGAAGTACAACTTTTGATGCTCTAAAGCGATCTGACAAACTTACCAACTCTCAATTTTACAAAAGCCTTTCGCTTACTAAAGAATCATACATCCTAGCAACGCTCCACAGAGCCGAGTCCATGAGCTCCTTAGACCAATTTAAAGAGAAAATTGAATATTTAAACTGGGTAGCCGAGTTCAAAAAAATTATTTTCCCTATTCACCCTCGAACAAAGAAGTTTATTGATAAAAACAAAATCAAACTTCATGCAAGCATTTCAGTTATACCACCTCTTAAACATTTGCAATTTATAAACCTTATTAAAAACAGTCGTTTTATCATTAGCGATTCGGGAGGAATTCAAGAAGAAGC
>JABJPQ010000415.1 GCA_018663815.1 Halobacteriovoraceae bacterium
CATATTTGGCATTTGCATATCCATAAAGACTAACGTGTATGTGTTCGACTCTAAGGCTTTGAGTGCTTCCAACCCATCCTCGGCGATGTCGCAGTTATAGCCAAAACTTTTCAGCATCAATATTGCCAATTTTTGATTAACTTTATTATCCTCAACCACTAATATATTATGCGGAAAAAATTCACCTAGTTTCTTAGTATCAGTATTTTTTTGAACGACATTTGTCTCATCACTTATTTTGATGCCACGAGCGAGTATCACTTTTAATCCAAATGTTGAACCGCTTCCCTCTTCACTTTCGACAAAAACATCTCCTCCCATCATTTGAGCTAATTTTCTACAAATTGAAAGTCCTAAACCTGTCCCCCCAAATTTTCTCGTTGTCGATGAATCTGCTTGTGAAAAGTCTTTAAATAACTTCTCTTTATTTTTTGCACTGATACCAATTCCTGAATCAATTACTTTGATAACAATCTCTGGATTATTAGTTTCTGCTTGATTGACTTCAACACTAACTTCAATATCACCTTTATCCGAAAATTTAACCGCATTACTTAAAAAATTATTAAGAATTTGTCTTATACGTGTAACGTCCCCTAAGAACCAAAGTTCATCACTGGTCAACTTATTAAAATTTATTTTAACCCCTTTTTTAGATGCTTTAAAACTAGATAAATAAATAACTTCCTCAATACATTTTTCTAAACTAAAGTTTATGCTTTCAAAAACAAGTTTACCTGCCTCAATTTTTGAAAGATCAAGAATATCATTTAATATTGTCATCAAACTATCACCTGACGAGTACGCTGTTGTTAACATTGAACGCTGCTCAACCGTAAGATCAGTATCTTTAAGCAATTCTATCATTCCCAGTACACCATTCATCGGAGTTCTAATCTCATGAGACATATTGGCTAAGAACTCGGATTTTACACTGGTCGCTTTTTCGGCAATTTGTCTAGCCATAATCAGTTTTCTCATTGAAAAAAAAGAAAGGAAAAATATAAAAGAAACCGAAGCAAGTAAACTTAAAATAAAAGATGTGATCACTCGATCAAAGACAGCATTTATCTCTGTGATAGTTTTGACTCTAGTCTCCTCTAACGAACGACTAATCCAATCAAAAGCATAAATATAATCAGAATCATCAATTTGAACCATTTTATCAATTTGTTGAATACTCAATTTCTTTAATTGTAATTTTCTAACCTCTAGTGCACCTAAGTAATATTTCTCTATCCCTAACTTAATCGTATTAATATATTCTAATTCTTCTTTTTCTGCTGTTAAGTCTTTATATTCATTTAATAAATATAAAACATTTTCTCTTCCTGATTTAAGTGAGTTGTAATATTTTTCTTCACCTCGTAAAATATAGTTTTTAAAATTATGGATAAACCCACCGTATCCAAATGCATCATGGATATCATTAATAAGATCTTTTCTTTTTACTAACTGTGCAAGTTTGGAATTTAATGATGATTTTACATTTTCAAGTTGTTTTACTTGAACACCAGAAACTGTTAATAAAATGAAAGAAAGAATCATTGGAATTAATAAAATTTTCACAGTATTAATTTTGCCAAGACTCACATCTTGCTTAGCTTGCTTTCCCAACCTTAGAACACTTATAAAACCCGTTAAAGCGAATGCCAACAAAGCGGAGTCAATCAGTGCTTCTTCAAATGAGCTTAGCGATCCCAAACTGAGTTTGTCTAGGATCAACATAATGATCATTTCTGCAATAAAACAAAAGACAAAGATAGATAAACTTATTTTTTTTGACATAAATCTCCTCTTTCACTTATCGGGTAAAACCCACAAATAATGATGGTATTCAGAGTGATTTTGATCGCTTTTTCTTGATTATTTTGCTCAGAATACTTTATGCTTTAAGGCGCTTAACTACTTAATCAAGCTTGCAAAGAGACAGAACTAGACATTCTTATCAACAAATGGTGCAATTATTAGATATCTAAGGAGACTCATTATCAAATCATTGGCTGTATTATTATTTTCTATTTATAACTTTGCAGCACTAGCGACAACACTCCCCTGTGCTGATGCTTTACTCACTGAAAAAGGCTGGAAAGTTAAAGGTTCCATCAATATTAATCCAACTTCAAATTGGCTTAAGTCTTTACTTGAGGACTTTCCACAAGATTTTTCAGCCGCAGCAACCTTCAAAATGTACTCCACCAGTGCCCAAAACTGGGTAGAGCTTACTCTGATTGATAACTTCACAACTCCTCAATCTGAAATGTATGGTGATATACTCTGGATACGCGACTTATTGACTAAAGATCTTATTGAGCTTCGTTGGTATGATGGCCAAAAGGTATCTGTACTCTATGCTAAAAACTACCAAACGTGCGCAACAAATTTAGTTCCATTTGTTGATAATAGTCTTTATTAGGAGTTTGATTGGAACTTACTAAGTATAAAAATCACCGTGATCCAAAGTACCTTAACTGGCTTAGACAACAAAATTGTGTCGTATCTGAGTTAAAAGCCCAATGTGCTCATCACGTACGACTAAAAACCAACGGTGGTTGTTCATTAAAACCTTCCGATTATTTTTGTATTCCCTTAACTAACGACTCACACACAACTGGCTCAAACGCTCTTCATATTATTGGAGAAGAGACTTTTATAGCTCAACACTCGCTTGACTGCATTGAGCTTTTCAGTTTTTACTTAAAAAAATACCTGCTAGAGCAATTTGATTTCTATTATATGCTTAAACATGAAAGCTCTTTAGAATTACTCGCAAACCTAATAAGTATTATTGAGGTTAAATCAACACCTAATATAGTACGATCAAAGCCCATCAGTGCTGCGAAAAAACCAGCCCTTAAAGATGATTATTATCAAAAATCAAAAAAATTAAAAAATGAATATGATAAGGAATTACGAAAAAAATTAAAACAGCACAAATCTCTCCAGCCTCAAAAAAAATCAGAAGATGATGAATTCTATCAAATCGCAAAAGAACTTAAGCGTAATCAACAAAAAGTACTTCGGGCTAAAGCAAAAGAGACAATGAAAATAACACCTTTGAAAAAGTCACCAGAACAGTTACTCAAATTAGAGCAAGCTAAACAATTAAGAAGAGAACAAGAAAAAGCCTACCGCATAGAACAAAAAAAAAGACATGCCAAGTACCTAAAAGAGCAAAACTGTTAGGAAATTTATACATGTCAAAAGATAAGACACCTCTAAGTTATTAAATTCACATTTACAAACCAATAATTGATCAAAAATATGACAAGCCTGAATTATATTCAATTAAATTACATACCGAGCTTACAAGAGATTATTCCATAACACGATAGCCACAACAGAAGTCAACTCACCGTTATTACAAGGAATATAATACTAATTCACATGTTTTGCGCGTCGTGGCACGCGACTTGTATTAAAGAGTGCACAGAGAGTAAATAAATTAGGAGAGAGAAATGAAAACGAGAGTAAAATCATTTATCAGGGCAATCTTTATTGCCACATTAGCCTCCACAGTTTTTGTAAGCTGCGGAGAAACAAACAAGTCAGGAGGAAGTAATGATCCAGCTCCGGCACCTGGAACAATTAATACCGCAGGTACAGGACAAATTCTTCCGGCCAATTGGAGAGACTTAATTTTCCAACAGTATCCCTGTAAGGTGTATACAAACAATTATAACACCCCTTATGGAGCTCCCTCAGCCCCAACTAATAATGTTAGGCGAAGAACAACCTTAACAGCAGCTGGGCAAATCCATATCAATGCTGGGGCCCTACATGTAGGTGTCACGACAGAAGGTGATGTTCTTATAATGAGTAATAATAACAATACAGTCAATCTAGAGCTTCACTCCTGTGAACGCCCTGGGCTGCAAGTACAAGCTTCAGCACAATTTATGGCTCAACCAGTAATAAATGATTCCAAATACTGTGCGATGGGTGAAGTTACTGCAGCAGATATTTCACTTGGAGCAACGACCCAGTATGGGCAAAATTTCCAACTTCACTTTGCATTTTATCCAGTAGGTTTATCAGCGCCATCAACGCTTTGTAACCAAAACCCTATGAATTATTAATTAAGTTTTAGGAGGTATTAAAACTGCCTCCTCTAAAAAAAATCATACAAGACCTCTTGTATGACTCTCTCTCAAATGCGCAAGGAGCTCTCGCCTTGCGCATTTTACTTTTTACTCTTCTAAACTTTCACTATTTATATAAACCTGAGATTTTGGCCAAACCCCACCCATATAATTAATAAGCGCAAGTTGCCCTCGCCCACAGGACTCAACAGACTCATAAGAGCTATTCTTAAGCATATAGACCTTGCAAATAAATTGCTTCCCCTCTGGATTAATAAACTTTAATTCATCGTCTAACTTAATTGTTTGATTCGTACGAATCCATATGGCCATGTAATCAGATTTTTTAGTTTCGATAACTTCACCGATATAATGTTCATCCTTTCTTTGAACGCGTGAATTTTTTAATTTTTTAAAAAGTACATCTGATTTATTAATGTGAAAGTATCCTCTGATGACATCACGTTTATAGGCTTGTTTAACCTGAGCAAAGTGATTTTCTTTAGCCCTAGGGTTTACAATATCAGTAATGAGATTAAGATCTTCTTGATGTCGTAGATCTAGACGGTAATATTGAGCACCTGTTTGCATCAGCTCATCAAGTTTATCTAATAAAAAAAGATCTTTAATATGAAACATAAAAGTTCCATGCCTATTTTCAAGGATAGGAAATCCTTTATGAGGAGATTCTTCACTCTCACCCATAGCCTCTATGACTTCTTGATTTATAGACTCTAAAAGAGGAGCCGATAAAAGTTTCCGAGGAGAATAAAATAGTAAAATGGGTCCTACCACTAAAACTTCCACGGGACAGCTTAATTGCTGACAATAATTTTTAATCGCATCTTTATTAAGCTCAAGAGATAAAATAATTCGCTCGAGCCTTGTTCCAATATAACTCACCCATTTTTGCAGCCCAATGAGATTATGATTGCCCGTTTGAGCTACAAATTGAATTGGCTTAGAAGTTGTTTCTAAAATGTATTCCAAAACCCCCACATCCTGTACCCGTATCACATCATACAACTCAGACGAAATAGCATTAAATCGCTCACTAATACCCGCAAAATCACTTTCAACAATAAGAATATCCCATTCTAAAATAACAGTGAGATTTAACTTTCTCGCTGCAAGCATTAATTCTCGGCAACACTCAAGCTTGGAAAAACGTGACAGATATTTATTTGAAATAATAACTTCTTTTATTCCACTTGCACGGATGATAGACAAATCATGTATTGACTGGGCATAAGTTAAATAATTCATGTTAACCTCATGCGAATAATATTATTGTATTCGCAGTCTGTAACATAGGGTATTTTAACTAAAGTCGTGGGCTTGGTTCGCTCCAATTGTTCACCGTTCAAAGCATGAATATGAGACAGATAAACTGCTTTAACTTCGGCATTAAACGGAAGTATTTCAAGTTCATCACCTAAATTAAAAGCATTGCGAACTTCAATAATTAGAGATTCATTTTC
>JABJPQ010000208.1 GCA_018663815.1 Halobacteriovoraceae bacterium
ATTTATCAATAATTGATTTAAAAACTAGCGAAGGGTATTCAACTTCATATCATGTCATTCAAGTTCCACTCCTAGGTGATATATTTCAACCTGAGGCTCATAGTAGTAAATATAGAGCAGAAGTTATTAATGAGGGTCTACCTAGTTGCGAATAGAAAGTCAGAGCAGATAACTTACCTCGCTAGAAAAAAATTAAATTATGAGCGTAGATGTTGTAATTTAAAGAATTTATGGACAACGGGGTTCACTCCACCCCATAACATTAAATTAATGAGTGCAAACTCGAAGGTATTAAAATGAAAGAGATAATGATTGGATTACTTGCTATGACTTCCTCTGTTACAGCAATAGCCTGCTCATGTGCGTCGGCAAATCATAGTATTAGGGATGCAAATACAGCTGTTGAAAAATTTATGGCAGATAAAAGAGGTGTCGAGGCGAGTGAGATAACATCGATGGATGCGAGTGATTACGAGGGTTATCTAAGGGGTATTCAACATATCGGGACTTTTCTTGAATATTTAGAGTACAAATTTGGTGACACAGGAGAGTCTGGTTACTCTTGTGGAACAGGCTGTATGTACGGTATGAATACAAGGTATTCGTATCTTGTTACCTACAATAAGAATCAAAAGCATTGTACGCAAAAACTTACAGTTGAAATTGAAGATGATTTATTCGCAGGTGGATTTAGTTCCATAGTTAAGAAAAAACTATTACCCGTGTGTAATTAATCTTGTTAAAATAAAGTTCCTATATTACACATCTAGGCTGGCAGTTTAAAATTTCAGCCTTTTGTCAACTTGCGATAATCTAGAGCTAGGTAATAAGAACTAGAGACATGAACAAGCGAGGACTTAAATTACGAAAAGAAAAATTCTAATTAGGAGAACGAAATGAAAAAAATGATAGTTAGTTTAGCTTTAGTGACACTTTCCGTATCAACATTTGCTATTGATGGTAAGTACTCAGGAAAGTTTGAAGAGTTGAACTGGGGCAAAGAATCAGGAAGTTGTAGTGTTGTTATTAAAACAAAGGATAACGGAGAGACGAAAGTCACTCTCAATCTTGAAGGAAGTAAATATAATCTTCAAAAAATGGCTTCCGTTAAGGAAGAAAATGGCATTAAAACGTATACTCTATCTCAAAAAGATGGTGGGAACCCTGAGATCTCAGATTTATGCGACTACATGGATATTTGCAGTTCAAAAGAAAGAAATGAAATAGTAACTCTTCAAGTACAAAGTGGAAAGTTAACTTCAGCATCACTGAGTATTTGGCCTTTTGGTAACTTTTACGAATGTTTGATATAGATATTCTAGGGGGATGCCTCAAGGTAAATACAAAGAGTATTCTAGTTTAAGAATGTCTAAAAATAAAAATGAAAAAAAATGAACAAAACTGAACTTGTTGAAAAAGCAATATGGAATTCTGTTAAGTCAAATAAGGATAATCAAGTAATCGTAAATGACGATTGGGTTCAAGTCACAACACCTAAAGCACCAACACCATTTTTAAATGGAGTATATAAGTGTATGTATAAAGGTTCTGATTTTAATGAAGTTGTAGCGAAAGTGATTGAGAGTTATAAAAATCAAGACCTTCCTTTCAGATGGAAAACTTGTCAATCAAGTACACCAGCAAATATCAAGGAAGTATTATTAAGCAATGGTTTAATTTTAAAAGATGAATTATTAGGGCTTATAGCATTACCGAATAAAATTTCAATTGCAAAGAATGAACAAGTTAGAATTGAGAGACTGTCAGTCTTGAATTTAGAAGATTGGTTAAGTGTCCAAAGGACTGCGTGGGATGTTCCTGACCAAGGGATTGCTTGTGTCCCTTCGGCTGGCCTGCGTGAATTACCCCTTTAAAAATGAGATCATCGTTTCGCCCCCAGTTTAACTAAAATTTAACAAAGAAACAAAAGTTTTCTTGGATCACTGATATAAAGTTAACAAAAAATAATGTAATGGAGGTAATGAGAGGGGCAAGATGCCGTTGGAAAATCGAGAATGAAACATTTAACTA
>JABJPQ010000059.1 GCA_018663815.1 Halobacteriovoraceae bacterium
AGCTTTTTTTGTTATTTTAAAAAGGTTTCAAATGTTATTGGAACGTATCGGCTTAGGCACGATTAGAAAAACTCAAAGGTTTTTAAGCAGCTCTAAAGGGCACCTATTAACTTATACATCCAAGGTTAATCCAAGTGAATTAAAAAATAAAACCGTTGAAATGCTAAAGCAAAGCAATACAATTGCCAAAACATTGAAAACTAAAAGTGAGCACCAAGACAGTGAGGAAGTTACGATTACTCCACGTATTCATAAGCCAGAGGAACCAATAGACACAATAGATCCGAGTAAAAACACTCAGGCTACGGAGCCAGCACAAAAAAGTAGTGGAAAAAAAAATGTTCAAAAATCAAAATCGGAGATGAGTTTTTTTAAAACCACAGACCTCATAGATTGCATTACGGCCAGTGTAACTCATACCCAAGTGAAAGGACCAGATGAGGGATATTTCCGAGCAATTGTAAAAGCAATCGAGGGAAAATTGTCTGAGTTTAAGCTTGATGGTAAAATCATTAATGTTTTAAAAGGTCCCGTTGTTGATACTTTTGAGTTAGAGCCAGGTACTGGGGTTAAGGTTTCAAAAATAACGAGTTTAAGTGATGATATTGGATTAGCACTCAATGGAGCACCTGTTAGAATTGTCTATCCTATGCGTGGAAAATCCACCATTGGTATTGAGGTACCTCGAAACCCGAGAGATTTTATTTTCTTAGATGAAGTTTTAAAAGCAAAGTCTTTTAACGATTCAAACTTGCGCCTTCCAATTGCCATGGGAAAAGATGCTTTTGGTGATGTGAAGGTACTTGATCTGGCTGGAATGCCCCATATGCTAGTTGCCGGTGCAACTGGTGCTGGTAAGTCGGTATTCATTAATAGTTTATTGGTTTCATTGATTGTAAAAAAATCACCTCGTGAATTAAGACTTATTTTAATTGACCCCAAACAATTAGAGCTTGCAATGTTCTCTGAGTTACCGCACTTAATGCTACCTGTTGTTACCGACCCAACTTCATCATCAATCTCTCTTTTGTGGGCCGTACAAGAAATGGAAAAACGCTATACAATCTTAAAAGAGATGGGTGTCAAAAATATTGATGGGTTTAATAAAAAGGTAAAAACCTGTAATCAAGAAATTTTATTTAAAATTAGTGACTACTACGAAGATAAAGAAGAACCTGGTTATGAGATCCCGTATATTGTTATTGTCATTGATGAGTTTGCAGATCTAATTTTATCAAAAGCAGGCAAAGAAATAGAGATGAATGTAAATCGTCTTGCGGCTAAAGCAAGGGCCGCGGGAATACACCTTGTAGTTGCAACCCAAAGACCGTCAACAGATGTTGTGACCGGTGTGGTAAAAGCAAATTTTCCTACCCGAGTGGCTTTTAGAGTATCAACTGGACATGATTCTAAAACAATTTTGGACCAATATGGGGCAGAAAAGTTACTAGGAAAAGGTGATATGCTGTATAAACACGGTGTTGATCTTTTACGTATGCACTCATCATTTATAGAAGAAAATGAAGTTGAAGGCTTAATAGAGAAGCTGGCTTCACTCCCTCAAGCCTACAGTCAATCGGCCATAGATTTTCTTGAAAATGGAGGAGAAGGTTTAGAAGACGAAGATGAGTTAATTAAAGGTGGAAGCTATACGTCAGGTACATCAAGTGATCCAATGTATCAGCAAGCACTTGAGATTGTAATGGAAAATGGCAGTGCGTCAGCATCCATGGTCCAAAGACGGCTAAGGGTAGGTTATAATAGAGCGGCTAATCTAGTTGAAGAAATGGAACGTAACGGCATTGTTGGACCGGCCCAAGGGTCGAAACCTAGGAAAGTCATAGCTAGAACAGAGTAGAAATTATTTTTCGCACTTGCCAATAAATCATTATTTGTGTTAACTAAACACCTTAATTATTGATTATCAATGATAGTCGCCTGACTTGGATGGTCCACTTTGTGGTTCAGGCGATTCGACTTAACCACCAAGGAGACATTCATGGCGAACAAATTAGAATTAAAAGAACTTTTAGAAGCGGGTGCGCATTTCGGTCACCAAACTCACAAGTGGAATCCAAAAATGAAACCGTATGTTTACGGAGAAAGAAATGGAATCTACGTAATCGACTTACAAAAAACATTACCTTTAGCAGAAAAAGCTTATGACTTTATTAAGAAAACAGTTTCTTCTGGAAAGTCTGTTTTATTTGTAGGAACAAAAAGACAAGCTTCTGAAGTTGTAAGAAATGCTGCGATTGATAGTGGATCTTTTCACGTAACAAATAGATGGTTAGGTGGGATGCTTACAAATTATAAAACAATTTCTCTTTCAATTGATAAACTTAGAAAAGTTGAAAAGATGAAAGATAATGGTGACTTCAAACTTTTAACCAAAAAAGAGCAATCTAAAGTTGAAAAAGAAGTAGCTAAGTTAGAGAAAAACTTAGGTGGAATCAAGAATATGAGAAAGCTTCCAGGAGCTCTTGTTATTGTTGATCCAAATAGTGAAAAAATTGCTGTTAAAGAAGCAAACCTTTTAAATATCCCTATTGTTGCTGTTGTTGATACAAATTGTGATCCTGATGGAATTGAATATGTTGTTCCTGGAAATGATGATGCAATTAAATCAATTACAATGTTTACTGAATACTTTGCTCAAGCAGTTGCCGAAGGTAGCAAAGGTGTTAAAAAAGGATCTAACGAAGCAATCAAAGATGTTTCTCTAGAAAAAGAAATCTTAGAGAAATATGAAAAAGATGTTGAACTTAAAATGGAAGACTAAGAAAAATATTAAAAATTAGAGGTATAAAATGGCATTTACAGCAAAAGATGTAAAAGAACTAAGAGATAAAACTGGTGCAGGGATGATGGATTGTAAAAGAGCCCTCACTGAAAATAATGGTGACCTAGAGGCAGCGGTTGATTTTCTAAGACAAAAAGGTCTTGCAGCAGCAGCTAAAAAAGCAACCAGAATTGCGGCTGAGGGAGCAATCAGTGCAGTTGTTGAGGGTAATGTTGGAGCTTTGGTAGAAATTAATTGCGAAACAGACTTTGTTGCTAAAAACGATGATTTTAAAAGTTTTACATCTAACGTTGCAAACCTATTAGTTGCAAGCTCTGCAAAAGATGTAGATGCTTTAGCTACAGAATCAATGAATGGAAAATCGCTACAAGAAACAGTTCAAGAGTTAACGTTAAAAATCGGTGAGAAAATTGCCGTTAGACGTTTTGAAAAAAGAACTCTAACTGGTGAAGGTAAGCTAGGGTCATATGTACACGGTGGTAAAATAGGTGTACTCGTTGAAGTAACTACTGATAGCGCTGATACAACAAAGAAGCCTGAATTTGACGAATTAGTAAATGATTTATGTCTGCATGTTGCAGCTGCAGATCCAAAATTTTTAACAGCAGATGAAATTGATGAAGCTTATAAAGCTCGTGAAGCGAAAATTTATGAAGCACAGTTAATAGAGCAAGGTAAGCCTGAAAAAATGATTGGAAATATCATTAAGGGGAAACTAAACAAACTTGCTTCTGAGATTTGTTTAATGAACCAAAAATTTGTAAAAAACCCAGATCTTTCAATTGAAAAATTAATTAAAGATGTTGAGAGTAAAACGGGTGGCAAAATTTCAATTAATGGTTTTAGTAAAATAAACCTTGGTGAGGGTATTGAGAAA
>JABJPQ010000080.1 GCA_018663815.1 Halobacteriovoraceae bacterium
GTTTTAGAATACCCAAAGACACCATCAGGAATGATTCTTATTAAGTATTGTAGTGAGGGAATTATATCTGAAGAATTTTATTTATAATAAGATTACCTTATTGCTATTTTTTTTTTTTATATCTTTATATGTTGTTGGTCCGCTTAAGGGCTTCTTTTCTTTGGATTATTTTCAATTACAAGCAAATGCATTTCGTCAAGGCGAGGTCTCATTACTTGAAAATGTATATCAAATACGCCCTTTTGATTTATCCTTAGTAGGCGAAAAAATTTTTATGTCCTGGGGGCCGATTCCTGCCGTTATTTACGCTATCGCGGATATCATATGGAGCTTTTTGTTTGATGAACTATTTCCTAAAACATACCTCCTGGTTGGCGGTTATACAGTCTTTTTGTACTCTTGTTTTTTATTTCTATGTTCTACTATAGATCGCAGACGATCACTTTTGGTCGCAACTGTATTAGGATTATCCCCCGAATTATATACTTTCTTTTTTAATAAATTTTCAGTATGGGAAATAGCTGTATTTTATGGTGTTGTGTTTTATACGATAGGTCTTGCTTGTAGATCACGCTCCAGGATCGTTGCTCAGGTTTTTTATTTTCTTGCGGCCATGTCTCAACCCTTTTTTTACCTATTGATGATACCTCCGACAACGTGGGCGTATTTAAAGTTTTCACATGAAAGGAAGAGACTAATACT
Organism: Halobacteriovoraceae bacterium; assembly: GCA_018663815.1. Lineage (GTDB taxonomy): Bacteria > Bdellovibrionota > Bacteriovoracia > Bacteriovoracales > Bacteriovoracaceae. The sequence goes on from JABJPQ010000080.1 coordinate 703, forward strand.
TCTCATTCTAACAGGAGTGGGGTTACAATTTTTTTACAATTACTTGAGATTTAAAAATGTACTTGAGTTTGGGGAAGAGTTTAAGTTTCACGGTCATTGGACAAGTTATGTTCATGCTTATGCTAATTACGAAAAATCCCCTCTCGATTACCTCTATCAAGTCGTTGGCTTATTTGATTGTAGCTTTGCGACAAATCTTCTTAACTATTTTCCCAAACGAGCTAGTTTTTTTCAGTGTAATTCGTATGAAGCTCCAATGAATTTTTTGGCAAGCTTCAATCTTCTCTTAATACCCATTTTATGGGGAATTATTAAAAAAATAAAACCGACATGGTTACAAGTTGAATTTGGTATAACGGTACTAATGAGTATCTTGTATTTTTCTTTTTTCCATGAAGAGATGTCATATCGGTATTATATGATGTTTTATCTTCCCCTCTTTTTATTCGTGACGACATACTCAAGCCATATTATTCAAAATAATAAGCTTTTTTATTTTACACTTATTCTTGCGTGTGTGTTTGGAAATGTTTTATATAGAAAAGAATGGCAAAAGCAAAAAATCCAAGATATTGCATTTAAATACCACCCTCATAATGAAAAAATATTTAAAGGGAAACTTCGTTGTGAGACAATACCGTCTTACCCCCTCAATAATTTTGTCAGTAATTTTTTTGCAATTGGAATGAGCTCTCATCAGAAAAAATGTATTGTGAAGCAATTGTTTGGTGTCTCTTTTGAACATAAGAAGCTAAGTGACTGTTCTTTTGTAATCAATAACCCCTCTTTTAGTTGTCACGAAGTATCTCTTTCAATAGATGGAAAATTAAAAGGTACCATGGAGCAAGGACAAAATAAATGTAGTTTTTATTTTCGCACCCAGGAAACCGTTTCACATTTTATACTACTGTTGAGGAAGCTAGACTTTAACAAGTATGTATCACTTGATGATATGTTGAGACATATGCCTCACGAAACTTTTGATTCGATAGATGTTAACTGCTTTGATAAATATCATAAGACAAGCACTCAAAAGAATGAATAAAAAAGCGAGGTTCCATTCTGATGGCCAATAGCTTAAAGATACTTTTTTGACTCCAACTCCTTTTATGAGAATACCTGTTTGAAAGTAGTTTATGGGAAATATTTCGGTCTCCTTATCCAGTGAAGTCCAGTTACTGTCAAATGTTTGATTTAAAATAAGAATAGAGTTACGAGGTTGTCTAACTTTTATCGTAATGGAGTTATTTTTTCGTTCAAGACTTAGAATTTGATTTTGAGATGAGTTTACAAGATTTACATGAGCATGAGATTTCAACATAATATCATCCCATAATATGTGATCAAGCTGCTTTTCTTGATTTGATTTTTTGATTTGAGTTGGAAAAAAAGCAAAAGGAGCCGGAGTTTGTATCTTTTGGCTATTCATTAATAATGATTTCTCCCCGTTTGAAAAAAGGTACATATCATCAACAAAGAAAGATTTGTTTAAGGTATAAAAGTTCTTTGTTCCAATATTTTTTAAAAACTGAAGAGAAATATAATCAAAATTTGAATCCCAAGGAAAGGAACGTAAAAAATTCTTAAGCGTAGTATAGAACAGGGGGGATAGTGGTTTTGCATCAAAGCCAAGAACAGAAGGTTGATTATTTAACCAAGAAAAGTTATTGATCATACTTTGATCTGAAATGAAGGGACCTGTTATAGAATCTTTTTGTTGGTATAAGGGATTATTATTAATGTTTTTATATAATGTACCATTAATTTTTGTATCAAGTTGATTATTTTTGATCGTTAAAAAACCAGAATGATAAAAATATTGATAAGCTGGATAGATCGCTTCAAAGAGTAAAAAAAAGATAATTAAATATTTGTATTTTTTTTTATTAATAAAAAGAAGAAAGATAATATATAAAGAAAAGTGGAGATAGAAATGCGTCTGAATTACAAAGTGTCCGGATAGGTAAGCCCAACAGACTACAGAGAGAACACACAGAAGGTGAAAACATCGCAAAAAGTAAGGTTGGTTTTTTGATGTAAGGGAGCGATCGATCTCAATGGAAACAATAAAGGCAAAAAAAAGACACCAAGTAAAACGATTGTAAAAAGGGAAAGGTATTTTAAAAAAAGGGTTAAGAATATTAAAAATACCTATGTCGAAACTTGATAATAATAATAAGGTGAATATAATGAATACGGTTATTTCACCTTTTAGGTTTTGTTTGAAGAGCTTGTGAATATAGCTAAAGATGAAGTAACTTGCTATTAGCCCACCTGAAAGAAGATGGTTCCCAGCAGTGCCCCCAAGAGATAATCTTAAGTTAGAGTAGTCTTTTTCGGGCAAGAGAAAAACCGTATTAAAAATATCGGGATAGATTAATGATGCAAACATTTTTAAGGGGTAGGCTTTTATTGTATGAGAGCTTATGTCCCATGAGTTAGATAGTAGAAAGTAACTTGCCTTTATCTGTGAGATCCAATAAAACGAGGTGATTGATAATATAATAAGTGAATCATTAAACAGGTGTCTTCTTTTATGTAAAGGAACACTTTTGAAAAAATAAAGAAACAATATAAAGAGAATAGCAAAAAAACGAAATTGTATATTTAATGATCCTGAAAA
>JABJPQ010000057.1 GCA_018663815.1 Halobacteriovoraceae bacterium
AATCTCCAAAAAGTTTTTTGCAAAAGCTAAGCTTTTCTTATGGAGCTAAGTATCTAGGGCCTAGCCTTTCTCCGAGCTATCAAGAGGGAGCGACATACAACCGCTTCAACTCAGGTCAAGATTTTAAAGGTGATAACACCGATCCCACTGGGTCCACGCAAGTTTACCACTCTTTAACCTTTGGCTTGCAAGCTTGGAAAAATGTAAAGTTAAGTTTTACTTCTACTTTTCAAGAAGAACTTAATAATGAAATTAAATATGAAACCTATAATTCTGATGGTTCCGTTTATGCTACCAATAACAGAAAAATTGGTACCAGTTATAACAATCAAAGATTAAATGCGACAGTTACAAATATTTACAGTAATAGTTCACTCTTTGTAATGTCTAATTTTTATTACGAAATGCCTACCACCCAATTTGCGAAAGATACCGACATGCTTTATGGTGTCGGCATGCAACCTTTGATCGGTATTTTTTCCAACACCATGGGGCTATATCACGGTGTAAAATTCTCATTTGAGCGAGACTATTATCAACGGCAAGAATTTCGATACCAGTGTGAAAGTTATACTTGCCATACAAAACGACAAACATCACGTATTAGTACAGGCGCATACATAGGCTATAATGTCTCAGACAAACTTGGCTGGGACGGCGAAGTTACCTTTGACTGGGATCAAGATGGTGATCAGGTTGAAACAAACGAGTTTAGTAAAAACATGGATGATGTTTTAGAAATTGGACCTAGATACCAGCTAACCCCGCAAATAAACCTTGCTACCAAGCTACAGATGGCCATAAGTGATCCATCTATAGATAAATCCGCAGTACTTGCAACTTTCCTTCTGTCTCTATAATAACAATAAGTTAGCTCATCTAAAGAAAACTATCATTATTCCGAATAGATTATTATTAGTCTTCAAAAAATTTAAGGGGGTTACTTGGAAAGTGCTCGAATTGCATATATTGATGATAATAAATTGTGTTTAGAAGTTATAAAGTCAGCATTTGCTGAGCTTAATATTAATGTTGATACTTTTGATGACCCTATCCTGTTTTACCAAAACTCAAAATCATATATGTGCGTTATCTTTGATTATGAAATGCCACTTCTTAATGGACATCAGTTAGTTGAAATGGCCAAAGAAAAAGATCCACTGGTGAAAACAATTATTTACTCCGGCTATATAGAACATCTTGATCAGTACCAAAAAAGTGTTGATAAGTACCTATCTAAGCCTTGTGATTTTGATAAGCTTGTTGCTGTTGTTAGTTATTTACTTCAAAATTATGATCGAGAAAATAGGCTTCTCACTCAGACGCAAGGGTAATCTTCGTTTTATTCGTTCTCTTTTTCACCTGATTGGCACTTTTTCTTGTGTGAACACATGTCACAAGCTGAGCTACCTAAAAGCTTCCCGATTCCACCACACGATCCTTGAATTTCTCGATTAGAAAAAATAACTCCAACGGCCATGCCACAAAAAGCCACGACAAAAACAACTGAGGTTATAATTAAAACATCCATACTTTACCTTCCTTGTGATGGCTTTTTAATGAATTTGTTAAACGCTTTAGTTCCAATTTTTTGTATCTCTTTACCGTTTAAAACTTGAAAATATGCCATTAAGTCGTTTCTATTTGCTAGCTCTAAGCCCTTCTCAGCCCCCATACTCATGAGAGCAGTGGCCCAAGCATCAGCGTCAGCACAATATGTATGAAGAACACTGACAGAGATTGTCTTATGCTCTATAGGAGCACCTGTTTTAGGGTTAATAGTATGGTTAAATACACGATCCCCCAGCTTCAAGTAATTACGGTAACTGCCACTTGTGGCCATGCTGAAATTATTAAGGGTGATAATTTTTACAAGTTTTGAGCCCAACTTCTCACTTGGACCTTCAATTCCCACACGCCATAAAGAGCCGTCCTCTTTTTTTCCACGTGAACGAACTTCTCCTCCAATTTCCACCAAAAGGTTTTGATGGCCCTGATACTCTAAAAATTTAACAAGTTCATCAACTCCAAATCCTTTAGCAATTGCTGAAAGATCAAGCTTCATGGGTTTGGCCATATAAAGCCAACCATCTTTAATGCTAATTTTTTCATATCT
>JABJPQ010000055.1 GCA_018663815.1 Halobacteriovoraceae bacterium
AGAAAAAAATATTAAAAAAGCTCAAATTGATTGGCAATACACTTGATTTAATTGGGGGGGATGATTTTCAAGATTGGCAACTTAAGCAAAGTATTTTCGAGATAGTAATTTCAGAAGCTTCAGTCCCAGGAGAAGGTGAAAATATTTTCAGGGTAAATAAAGAAAATAACCGTCTGTTTTTTTGGGTGAATAGAGATCATAAACTGCAGGACCGAGCAGAAAATATGGCCACAATTTTAATAATGATGAAGGGAGAAAAATGAAATTAACATTATTCTTTTTCTTTTTTTACATAACACTAATAAATAGTACATTTGCTACAATATCTGGAGTGGTAAAGCTATCTCATTCTCAGAACTTTGGAAGTGGTTTTTATTATAAGTATGGTGGGCAGAATTATATTGTTTCTGCGGCACATATTCTAGGTGATTTGCGCTCAAAAAAGGAGAAGATAAAGGTTACACTTTTTGACAACAAAACTGGATACGTTGTTAACTCGGTCTATGCTAAATTACTTGTTGTCGATGAAATTAGAGATGTCATGATACTTAAGCCTGAAGGTAGTAAAAAAATATTAGATCAAGTTGAATCATTGGTTTTTTCTTCATCAATCAATATGAGTGAAAGGAGAGATCAGAATTTTTTTATTGCTGGAGTTAATCGAGATTTAAGCAATACTTTAAATATTTTACCTATTAAAGTGATTAGTTTGGATTCCCATTCTCCATCAATCCATGGATTCAAGCGTAATCTTGAGTTTTATGGTGCTGAAGCAGGGTTCTCGGGAGGACCTTTGTTGGGATCAGATGGAGGGGTTTGGGGAATGGTAATGCAGTATACCCTTGGCAAAGGATCAGTAAAAGGTAGGAGTGAGGTTTTGTTACCAACTAGACACGGAATTGCTCTCATTGGTGATGAGTTAGAACAATTTGTTATAAAAGCAATAGATAAGTATTCACAACAAAAAAAAGAACATCAGGAGGACTGGGTATTTGATGGAGGCTGGGAGCCTGCGATTAAATATAATCGTAGATTAAATACTTTAGAATATAAAGGAATGACTTTGGGCTATCGTAGAAATGAGTCTCATCGTGATGAGGGATATGGATTTCGTTATGCGGGTGTTACTGATCGAGAACATGAGCTTAGTTACAAAATAGAAGTTAAAAAGTTGGTGAATCAATTTAATCAGAAAACGGATTTAAGTATTAACTATGTTGCTTCTAAGGGAGTCGTGAAAACGAAATTCGAAGGGTCTTCTTATAAGACCTCAACCTTCGATGTTTCAGTGAGAGGGAGTACAGATTCTGTTCGGTCAGTTGTTAATGAGCGAGATAAACTATTTAAGCATTACCTGATAGGAGCAATCGCAGTAGTGACTAATCGTAAAGAAGCATTTGTCGAAGCCACAACTTATTTTGATAATGCGACACTTCGATTTGATGAGTTGAAACTATCTAGCCGTAAGTTTATATCGAGTAATGATGAGGAGAGCTCACTCGCAATTGACTTTATCGATAAAAAAGGAATTCGTGTATTTAATATTCGCTCGCTTCGAGATGTTGTTGCAGCATTTTTATATGCAAAAAAGAATAAGGTTCACGATAATAATATTGTAATTATGCCTGAAGCCGATTTTATAACTTCTGCACTTGATTACTTTAATACGATGGTAAATTACGAGAAGGAATTGGAGCCAAGAACTAGTCTACCGATGATTCCAGGGTTTAATTACGGGTTATCAATGGGGCGGACTTATCACGTCAGTCCTTATTATCCGGCGAAAGCTTATTTGGAAATTTATAAAATATTTAAGCAAAAATTTGAAGAAAATGGTATTTCAATTAGTATGGTGGCACAAGATAATCAGCCTATTATAAATAAGTGCTCTATCCTTTCACTCTTGCCTTTGTATTTAGGTTTTCATAATTACTTTTTAAACTTTCCGACTGAGAGTTTAACAGTTAAAAAAATAACCTTGAAACAAACAAACTGGAAAGATTTTACAAAAAGAAAAAACAAACTCTTCTATGATCATAAAACCGATACCGCGACAGTATTTTTTCACTATGGCTATCAGCTTAATGGTAATTACCGTAGTGTTTATGATGAAAACGAACTTAAAAAAAGTGAACTTAATGATTTGGGAACAATTTCATGCAGTCCTACTCCTATCGAATTCTCTGCACATGCAGCTTTGCAAATAATTCAATATTCTAGAGGTGAGTTAAGAAATATAGATGATGGTGGAGTCATGGATGAATTTTACAATTTATTTGGATTTTAATTTCAACTTCAGTCACCTAGACTGGGTATCTCTCCAATATCAGTGAGCTTTTAACCTTTTTATCTTAAGAAAATATCATGTTTATTTTTTATTAAATTACCTCTATGAAAAATTTTCAAATGACTGTTGTGAAATGGAAAAATGGCTTATTATCCGTCGTGTTATTAATAACGTCTTGAGCTAAGCGTGATAATTTACTCACAGTTTTAAGACATATCAAGGAAAAAAGTATGTTAAAAAAATCCACAGCATTATCACTTTTACTTTTAAGCACCGGTGGCTTCTGTGCTGAATCAGCAGATGCTGATGCAACAAGCTCTACTACAGTTGAAAAGGCAGCTAAGGCAAAAAAAACAGACAAAGCTGACGAGTTAATTACAAACAAAAGAATGCGTGCACAAAATGGTTCATTATCAAATCTTAGTATGAGCTCAAGTGTTACTTATTCTGGAGGTTCAGTTGATAAACCTTTTTCTGCTGATAGACCAAATGTTAGAGCTGCTGGAGACGTAGTTAGCTTAGCTGCAATGTCTGCAGATCTTGGAGCTAGTTATAGAATAAATAAACTTAATCGTTTAGGTGCAGGAATTGGGATGAAAATGATTGCTCCTTTTAATTCAGACATCAGCACAAATGATGAAAAAGCTGAGGGACAGTTTAAAAGAAACCAAGGTAAGTTAGATGTTAATGATCCTTATGTAAGCTATACTCATATGAATAAGTTTGGTGGTGTCCAAGCTATTATGTCTCTATCGGTTACTCACATTACAGCCTCAAGTTATAGAGATTATGGTTACCAAACTTCAATTGATTCTTCACTTAATACTATGTACGACTTTGGAGGATCTTCTCTTTCAGTAGGAGCACTTTTTACTTATGGACGTTACCTATTTGATAAAGATACACTTAATGGTGAAAATATTGAAGCTGATCAGTCAGGTGAGACAAATTTTGGTTTTTACCCTCAAGCAGAGTACGTTATCAACGACAAATATAGTTTAAGAACTATTGTTTATGCAAATCTTTATGAGAATACTGTGGCTGAACCAAATGAATATACACAATTAGCTGTTGGTCAATCTTTTGGCTTAGGTGTTTCAGTTTCTCGTGATGTTTATCTTTACCCAAATGTTCAAGTTGCTCATGAAAATCTTCAACTTAGTAATACAAATGTTGGGATTACTGCCAACATAAATATGTTCTAAGAGAACTTATTCTTTAAAAAATATATTTGATATGGACTCCGGCTTAGTTTTGCCGGAGTTTTTTTTTGTAATTCAATAGGATTTATGTGATGTCTTTGAAGTGTTGTTAATTATTTCTTCCAATCCGGAATTTCCCCAATTTCTTCTCGCATACGAATATAGGCAATAAGACGTTGGTAAATAATAAAATGTTCGTCCTTATCCAGATCTAGACTATTGAAGTAACAATCTTTAGATTTTTCTCCATGTTTACAGTCTTGAAAACGACATTTGTTAAAGTGTGGAATAAGGTCTGGAAATAGCTCCGGAAGTTCGGTCATCGTAATATCAGCGACGGCCAATGTACGAACACCGGGGGAGTCAATGATATAAAAATCTTTTAAATCTATTAGCTCGGCCCAGGTTGTGGTGTGAGCTCCTTTTTGTGCTCCCTTGGCCAGTCGGCGACTTAAAAGTTCAATTTGCCCCCCACTTAGGCTACTTATAATTTTACTTTTACCCACTCCGGATTGGCCAAGACATACGGCCGTCTTGTTTTTGAGGAGTGTTTTGAGTTTTGCTAGGTTTTCGTAATATGGGTTTGATTCAAGATTTGAAATTTCAAAATAATTAACACCTAAATAATCAAATTTTTTCTTTTCTATTTCTAGGTCAAACTGATCATCAAATTGATCCATTTTATTAAAGATAACAATTGCGGGGATATTCCATTGCACAGATCTTGTGATGTAACGATCCATTAAAAAAGGCTTATAATTTGGCTTTGAGACTGAGGCGACGATTAAGATGACATCAGTATTGGCCGCAATCACTTTTTTACTTTGGGTGCGAATAATGCGTCTAAAAATTTCATTTTTTCGCTCAAGAACTTGATAGATTTCATAACGATTATCATTTTCTTGGGAGCGGATGAGCACGTTGTCACCAACTACGAGGTGATTTTTTTTGAGAACTTCTCTAAGACACACTGCTTTAACTTCTTCTTTCGTTTCTGTTA
>JABJPQ010000054.1 GCA_018663815.1 Halobacteriovoraceae bacterium
AAAAAATATTACATATTAATATAAATTATTTTAAATTATTTTAAATACTTCAATATACTGGTAAAATATATTGAGAGAATTATGGAAAGTTCTCACTAAAAGAATAATTTTAAATTATTTAGCATCAAGTCCCGGAGGATATAATGAGTATCGATATTCAAAATTTTATTGAAAAAAACTATTCACAAAAAGATTTTTCACATCTTCATTGGGAAGGAAGTTTTCAAGATTATCTAGATCTAGTTCAAAAAGATCCTCAGGTATGTAGAAATGCATTTCAAAGAATTCACGATATGATTATGGGCTATGGGACGTCTACATATACAGAGTATAAAAAAGAAATAACTCGCTATCACTTTTTTAATGATCCGATGGAAAATGGCAAAGATGCCATTTTTGGGATTGATGTACATCTTATGAAACTCGTTAACTTTTTTAAATCAGCTGCGAAGGGATATGGTACAGAGAAAAGAGTATTACTTTTGCATGGTCCTGTTGGGTCGGCTAAATCATCAATTTCAAGACTACTGAAAAAAGGATTGGAATTATATTCAAAAACCGATGAAGGTGCTATTTATACTTATGAGTGGAGAGATGACGAAGAGACAGATATTCTTGGTGGAGCTAAACTTTTTAAAAGTCCAATGCATGAGGAACCACTAAAGCTTATTCCTTTGGAAGTAAGAAAGCAGTTTTTAGAAGAGTTAAATAGTAGCGTAGAATCTCAGCATAGATTAAAAATAAAAGGAGAAGTTAATCCAGCTTGTCGTTTTATATTGTCTGCTTATATGAAAAAATATGGTGGTGACTGGAATAAAGCTATGTCTCATATAAGAGTTAACCGGCTAGTACTTTCTGAGAAAGATAGAATTGGGATTGGAACATTTCAGCCTAAAGATGAAAAGAATCAAGACTCTACTGAGCTAACGGGAGATATAAATTATCGAAAGATTGCATTATATGGCTCAGACTCTGATCCAAGGGCATTTAACTTTGATGGTGAGTTTAACGTTGCGAACCGTGGTATTGTTGAATTTATCGAGATGTTAAAACTTGATGTTGCCTTTTTATATGACCTTTTAGGTGCCTCTCAAGAACAATCAATTAAGCCTAAAAAGTTTGCTCAAACAGATATTGATGAAGTTATTTTAGGTCATACAAATGAGCCCGAGTTTAGAAAGCTTCAATCGAATGAGTTTATGGAAGCTTTACGAGATAGAACAGTTAAAATTGATGTTCCTTATATTACGAGACTTGATCAAGAAGTCCGCATTTATCAAAAAGATTTTAATAGCGAAACGATTCCCCATATGCATATTGCGCCTCATACTTTAGAGATGGCTAGTTTGTGGGCCATACTTTCTAGGTTGGAAGAACCAAAAAAAGCAGATCTGACAAAACTGCAAAAATTAAAACTATACAATGGTAAAACATTGCCAGGTTATAATGAGGACAATGTTAAGGAACTTAGAAAAGAAGCGATTAGAGAGGGATTAGACGGTATTTCACCAAGATATATTCAAGATAAAATTTCTAATTCAATCGTTAAAAATTCGCATAATGGTTGCTTAAATCCTTTTATGGTTTTTAACGAATTAGAGTCGGGTCTTAAGCATCACAGTTTGGTTAGCTCTAAAGATCAACTTGAAGGCTTTAAAGAATCTTTGGCCGTTGCAAGACAAGAATATGAAGATATTGTTAAAAATGATGTTCAAAAAGCTATCAGTGTTGATGAGACGGCCATTGAAACCTTATGTGCCAATTATATTGATCACGTTAAAGCTTATACACAAAAAGAAAAACTTAGGAATAAATATTCTGGAAAACTTGAAGATGCAGATGAAAGATTTATGCGCTCGATAGAAGAAAAAATTGATATTTCTGAATCAATAAAAAATGATTATCGGCGAGAGATTATGCATTTTATAGGTGCCTTGGCCATTGAGGGAAAACAATTTGATTACAAAATGAATGAAACTCTTCATCGCGCTTTAGAACTAAAGTTGTTTGAGGACCAAAAAGACTCAATCAAACTAACAACAATAATTTCGAATGTCGTAGATAAACAAACTCAGCAAAAAATTGATGTTGTTAAAACGCGTTTGATGGAAAAATTTGGCTATTGTGATATTTGTGCAACTGATACCTTGAATTATGTTTCAAGTATTTTTGCCAAAGGTGACTCAATAAAATCTTAAGGAAAAGTTCTAGGAGGAACGGTGGATCATCCTATTAAAAAAGACCATGCTCGCTTTCGAAAGATTGTGAAGGGAAAGATCAGAGATAATCTTCGTAAGTATGTTTCTCAGGGTCAGCAAATAATACCTAAAGGCAATGATCAGTTTAAAATTCCTATGCCAAGTATTGATATTCCTCGTTTTCGTTTTGGGGATAAATCTGAAGGTGGAGCGGGCCAAGGTGATGGTCAACCCGGTGATCCTGTTGATGGTCAACCAGGAGACGGTGAGCCTGGGCAAGGTGAGGCAGGAGAAGGTGAAGGTAATAAAGAACTGGAAGTTGAAATGGGGGTTGATGAATTGGCGACCATTTTGGGTGAGGAATTAGAGTTACCTAAGATTGAACCAAAAGGGAAAAATCAACTTTCTTCAACCGTTGACAAGTACACATCTATTGGGACAACTGGTCCAGATTCCCTGAGACATCTTAAACGAACCTATAAGCAGGCTTTGAAAAGGCAAATATCAATGGGGATTTACGATCCACAGAATCCCGTTGTTGTACCACATCGACAAGATTATAGATATCGAGCTGCTGATACAAAAATTGAAATGCAAAATTCAGCTGTTGTTATCTATATGATGGACGTTTCTGGATCGATGGGTGAAGAACAAAAAGAAATAGTGCGAACTGAATCTTTTTGGATAAATCTTTGGCTTAAAAGTCAGTATAAAGATATTGAAATTCGCTATATTATTCATGATGCTACTGCAAAAGAAGTTGATGAAGACACCTTCTTTCGTACCAGGGAGAGTGGTGGAACACTTATTTCGTCTGCGCTTAAATTATGTAAAGAAATTATTGAAACAGATTATAACCCTAATGAATGGAATATATATCCATTTCATTTCAGTGATGGGGATAACTGGTCAGCAGATGATACAAAATCATGTTTGCAACTTTTGGATGATTTTATCTTACCGAACTCTAACATGTTTTGTTATGGCCAAGTCGAGAGTCGATATGGCTCAGGCCAGTTCTACAAAGATCTTAATCAAAAGTATGGTAGTGAACATGATGAAGTTATTTTGAGTAAAATTAAAAACAAAGAGGCTATCTTAGATTCTATTAAAGAATTTTTGGGAAAGGGTAAATAATGTTAAGAACAAAATCCATTTCGGGAGATTTGTTAAAATTACAAAAAGAGATTCAAGGTTATGCTGACGAGTACGGACTTGATTACTTTCCTCAAATCTTTGAGATGTGTGATTATGATACGATTAATATTTTAGCGGCTCAAGGTGGTTTTCCAATTAGATATCCTCATTGGAAATTTGGGATGGATTACGATCAACTCTCTAAGGGGTATCGTTACGGGATCCAAAAAATTTATGAAATGGTTATTAACACTGATCCTTGTTATGCTTACTTACTTGAGGTTAATAACTGGTTAGATCAAAAACTTGTTATGGCCCATGTCTATGGTCATAATGATTTTTTTAAAAACAATATGTGGTTTGCTAATACTAATCGAAACATGATGGATGTTATGGCCAATCATGGCTCAAAAATCCGCAGATATATGGAACGATACGGGACAGAGAAAGTTGAACTTTTTATTGATAAAGTTCTCTCAATAGAAAATTTGATTGATATAAATAATCTTTTTGAAACTTCTGATGTTTTACAAAGTCGAAAAGATAAATTAAAAAAATTCAATCAAGAAAAAGCCACCGGTGGATACATGGTGGATGATAGATCCCAAGCCTTAAAATCATTTATGCGCACTAAAGATAAACAAGATCAGGCTGAATTTGATGGACCTGAGCCACTAAAAAGTAGTGTTGGGGCCGAGAAAGTTAGTTATAAAGGGCAACGTGATATTTTGAAATTTCTGATTGAGCATGCTCCTATGGAGGATTGGGAGTTAGATGTTCTGGCTTGTCTTAGAGAGGAAGCTTATTATTTTCTTCCTCAGAGAATGACTAAAATAATGAATGAAGGTTGGGCCAGTTATTGGCATTCAAAAATTTTAAACTACAAAGCGCTTGATTCATCTGAGTTTATTGACTTTGCCAGCAAGCACGCTGGTGTCATGGCCATGAGTAAGAAAAATATTAATCCTTATAAGATTGGGATCGAACTATTTCGTGATATTGAGTTTCGCTGGAATACAGGACGATTTGGAAAGGAATATAATGAATGCACCAATATGCATGCCAAAGAAAACTGGGATACGAAAGCTGGTTTAGGGCGACAAAAGATTTTTGAAATCAGAAAAACTCACAATGATATTTCTTTTATTAATGAATTTTTAACACCAGAGTTTTGTAATCGCCAACAACTTTTTACTTATAAATATAATCCTCGCACGAGTAGGATGGAGATTGATAAGCGAGATTTTGAGGATATAAAGCATAAATTACTAACTCAGTTAACAAACTTTGGCTCTCCCATTATTCAAATTGAAGATGCAAACTATAAGAACAGAAAAGAACTACTGTTAAAGCATATTCACGCAGGAGTTGATTTAGATATGCAATTTGCAGGAGAGACGATAAAAAATATTTATCATATGTGGAAGAGGCCAGTTAACTTAACCACCAGCTACGAGGATAAAGAAGTCGTTTTTACTTTTGATGGTAAGGAACTTAAAACAAGTTCTTAATATTGCGTGTTTTAGAAAGTAGCAAAACGGACAAAACTCCAATTAAAAATGAGAAGAGTGATTTATTCCCTCCATTTGATTGGTCACCGTCAAGACTAATACTTCCACAGTTTCCAATCGCCGATAAGCCAAGCAAATCCAGCTCAGATTCATGAGGATATAAGTAACTGACTCCATCGATATCATCCATTCCAAGCCATTTTTGGAATTTTCCCGAGATACTATAATACATGAGATTATATTTATATTCGGAATGACCGAGTCCAAAAGCATGGCCTATTTCATGGGCTATGACTGCTTCTTGATCACCACTTGAAAGGCTTGGTAAACCTGAGTTTGCATGAGCATTTAAAATGAGAACCGCTTTGCATGTATCACCAGAGCAATTCATAACTGCAGAGCCAAGAATTCCGGCACTAGAAAAATCTGTGGCACTATCGTTACATCCAGCCAAGATAGAATTGTTGGGAACTTTCGCTAAAGCAGATGAATGGGTGTCCCCTGAAATATCAATATCACTGCGTATTCCTTTTACACTTAAGTAAAGAGAAGAGGTGGGGACATTATTCCAAAACCTTTTAACAGCTGATTTAATTAAACTCTCGTATTGGTTGGTGCTAAAGCCTGCTCCAGAGCAATCAGTATTGGCAATGTAGATATCAATTTCATTACTTTCAAAGCCTCGCGCTGTATTGGGCTCTAGCGTCCATGCTTGTGCTTGTGAGCAAATTAATAAATAAAATAGTAAAATCGTTTTTTTCATAGTTATTGGTAGTAGTTAAAGGTGAGTAAATAATTAAAAGCTTTATTTTCCAGTTTTTTAAAACTCATCATTTGAAGATCGTAACGTATACTAAACTGCCTGTTACTTAAAACGTACTCAACTCCAAAATCGAGAGTTGAATAGTAAGTCGTGACTGTTTTCGTAGGCGAAGGAAATGT
>JABJPQ010000053.1 GCA_018663815.1 Halobacteriovoraceae bacterium
AACTCTTAAAAAGGCACTGAATAAAAAGCTTGAAAATTTTAGAGAAGAGCTAGACAATTATATACACCAAGAAGCTGCTTAAATATTAAGAAGTTATCTTTGGTGTCGTTTCTTTATGAGTCCATACGTTCCGATTAAAGATAATGTTGCAGTCTTTGTTTCTGCTAAGTGGGTTCTATCCATTAGCAAATAGCATTGAAAATAAGATAGGGGTGTCAAATATATTGACACTGGTTAAGTTTTAAGCAAAATCAATTAAAAGGTTATTTAAATATTCAATACTTATAAGTGGGGGGGGTGGCCCTGACTTTGCTTCATATTAGTTAAATATCTATGTTGGGGAATTTATGAATCAATTAATTAAAAATATCACTGTACTTAGCATATTTTCCTTCACGCTCTTAAGCTATGCAAGTGAAGGTTCTGTTAAAAAAGACACCTGTAAATTTTATGATAATCTTTATACACAAACGCAACGAGATAATGCTCTTGCAAAGTATGGAAGAACAACTCTATATGCGTTCAAAGCAAACGGGAGAGAGATAAATTACACAGTTAAAGATATAATAGACAATTATTATCAAACAAATCAATTTATTTCACAAAAGCATGCTAAAGATCTCAGTGAAAAGCTTGTCTCTAAAGCTCTAATCTCAGCGTCTGAGTATCAAAAATCTCTTTACTCAATAAGTAATATAACATTTGATGAGTCAAACTTAGCTGATTTGAGAAAGTGTACAAATAAATCTAAACAATTGCGTGACTTAGACTTAGAACTTGAGTCAACTTCAATTCAAGATAATAAGATTAGAAGTGCTTATTATGTTGATTTATTAATAAATTCTTTGAAAATTTATTATATTTTTAATGTTCAAAATGAAATTTTAGACTCTCGTAATTCTTTAGTCGGAATTGTTCATAGAAGTATGAGAAAAACGGGTAATATAACTGGAAATGCAAAAGTTAAATTAAAAAATAAAATACAAGAGGATTACTCGCCAATTATTAAACAAATGGAACAACAATTGACAGAGTTATTTCAAGCTTCACCTGCTTTATTTGAACTAGAAAATGATTTTCAAATAACAAATTGGTTTAAGGTTAAAATATCAACTTCTAAGATCTATCAAAAAATAATATCGACACTGGATGAAAAATTTCTTGCTGAAGTTCTTGAAAGCATGGCCATAACGAATTCAATTTATGACTTAATTCCTTTATTTGAAAAAGGGAAATATAAAAAATATCTAGATGATTTTATAAAAGCGAAATTAGCTGACCCTTTACTTGCATCAATGATTGATATCAAAATCAAGCAAGTTATTGAAGACATTCGTATTGGAAGTAAGAATATTTGTGAAAGCAACGGCAAGCAACTTCATCACTCGAAATCTTTAATAAGTAAGACATTAGAAGACACTATTCATTATGATAATTTCAAATTAGAAATGGTAAAAAATCAAGTTGGTTACTGTTCATTAATGGAGTCTCAACCACTAGAGGATATTGGCAATATGAACTGGAGAACAGTTACTGGTTTAAGTCTGTTTGCTGCTGGCGGAGCTTTACAGTTTTTTTTCGGAATTGGATCGATTCCGATGTATTTTGGAGCAACACTTGTCGTTGCGGATAATACACATAATTACTACAAAGCTATTAATACAGAAAAAAGAGAGAGAGCTCTATCGTATAGTGGATGGCAATCTTATAAATCTACTATGGATGTGTACTCAAAGAAATTGAATATAGCGGCAGAGCTAGGTGCAGATGTTGCACTTACAGCTATTAGTTTTGGATTAGGACCTTTGATTAAACAGATGAGTAAGTTTAAAGATGTTGATAGTGCAAATACAATGGGGTACCGCCTAAGAAGGGGACCACATAATAAAAACTTAATTAAAAATGCAGATAGCCGTCAATATAAAACCAATATGTGGGAAAGGTACAAAATACAACGTGAAGCATATCATTTATCCGCAAACAAATATAAATTAAAAGCAAGACTTTCTCAAGTTATGAATATCAATCGAAATAAACTACCAAGTTATCACTCTTATGGAGACTCAGGAAATGAATTGCTTGGAATTCTTAACACTATAACAGACATTGAAAAACTACCTACGGATGATGGTGCTAAAGCCATTAGCATGATCAATAAGTGGCTTGAGAAGTATAAAGGTCATCGGGTGGATATGGGAGAAGCAATTGATAGAGGTATGGCCGCAAAAACTCGTGTGAAAGAATTAAAAGAGCTTAAGAAAAAATTTAAATATGAAGATTTTACGGAAGGAAAGTCTCACACAGTACAACTTACTAAAATGGAAAATAATAAGTTGGTGCAAACAGAGAAAACATTTTATGAATATAATGATATTCTCGCTCTTTTGCGAGAGGAGAAGAGTCTTGCAAA
This sequence comes from Halobacteriovoraceae bacterium, assembly GCA_018663815.1. Taxonomy (GTDB): domain Bacteria; phylum Bdellovibrionota; class Bacteriovoracia; order Bacteriovoracales; family Bacteriovoracaceae. The sequence continues at coordinate 2,411 of JABJPQ010000053.1, forward strand.
ACATACCTTCGCAAGAAATGCATGGGAAGAGTTAACTTTAAATTCGAATCTTTATAAGTTAATGGATGAACAAGCACTGGGCTATCGGCAGTTTGAATTTATCCGAGATTACCTTCAAAAAACAGATGCGATTAAAAACATGGATCAGCTTAAAGCACTTAAAAAAGAAGGTGGCACACTTAGTGAATTGGAAACGAGCCAATTGGCTCAAATAAAAATGTATGAAGATACTCTCGATGTATTAACTAAAGATCATCTACGTCCTAGAAGAGATGCTCTTAATCGTCTATATAGAAAAGAAATTCGCGCAGAGTACAGAGATTTTATAAGAGGCTTGAAATCTAAAAAGGAGCTTTTAAAGAAATTAAATTTTAAACTTCCATCTAAGGTTATTGTAGACGTTAATGAAGCAGGTTTTGTTTCTAATTACTTAAGAACAATTATCACGACATCTGTAACTCTTGGAAGTAGCGCTTATGTATATCGATATTCCCAATCTGGAGGGAGTTTTTCTGAAGTCATAGCAAAAGCGGGAATCCAAAAAAATAATTTTCTTCGCTTGATTAATAAAGGGTTTACTTTAGATGAAGAAGAATGTGCCCGTAAGGGACGCTACTCGCAGTTTCGATTATGTTTTGCAAAGAACTTTGAAACCTCGATAGGAGTAGAATACGCTCGAGCTAAGGTAAGAAGTGATGATTATAGTATTGCGACAGATACTAAAATATTAAAAAAATTATCTACTTATGCTTTTAATATGATATTGCTTAGAAAAAAGACTCGTGGTCCTGAGATATTTGATCTGGCCGTTGATATACTAGATGCTAGTTATGATGATGTTCTTGTGCATGAAATTAAGAAAAAAGTGGAAGAGTCCAACCCTAATTTTCCAAATTTAGGGGATCATATAGCTCAGATTTTAACCGCTTCTAGCACCGAACAAATAAGCCAGTTAATTGAACAATTTGATACTACCTATGCGGGACAATTTAATAAATTAATAAAAACTCTTATCGACTCAAAAGAAAAAATGATTAAAGCACTTAAGAATACGGGGCGTATGAGTCTTGATGTTGAAAATGAGATTACCAGAAGCTATGATTATGAAGAGAATCAAGAGGCAATAATTGATAAAGATATTTATGAGGTAAGTTTGGAAGCCCTAGAGACTGTCGGGGCTCAAGCTTTTGACTAACGATTATCTACCATTTTTTCAAGTTGAATCGTATATAAGGCATCATAAGTTCGAAGAAGATCATTGAGTTCATATTTCTCAAGCAAGGACAGATTTTTTAACTTAAGTCTTTTATAAACTTTTTTGGTGTTTATTTCTTTTTCAATTTTAGCAACAAGGTCTCTTATAATACTAATATCAAGCCTTTTAAAACGTTCAATTTTTTGGTGTAAAGTTTCTACTTTTCTTGATGGAGTATCTTCTTGCAGCATTTGTCTTTGATTTGCAATTTCATATTTCTGCTGCGCAATTTGAGCTTTGGTTTGTTGATAATTACTTATTTTTTTTGC